>JBFESM010000013.1:0-19516 GCA_041548445.1 Methanothrix sp.
AGTTTTGCGATGTGAGGTCCTAGTGCCCTTTTAGGGCGAAGCAGGAGGAAACCGCCCCCCCTACATCACCTCCTCGCCGGTCCTCACCCGCACGGACCTCGCCACCCGACCCGCGCCGATCCTGCCGTTGCCGGCCGTCCGGTCCCTCAGGCGGTGGCGATCGTCGCCGTGCCGGGGACGATGACGCCGACCGGGTCGAAGAGGTGACGAGGTATAAAATCCCTTCTTAGAAAACAATTTTAACCTCGTCGGCGTATGGGGTGACAATGCTCCCCGTCCTCCTCTGGGCTCTCGTCTTCGTCGCAAGCCTCGCGGTCCTGGTGAAGGCCTCAGACTACTTCACCGACTCCGCCGAGAGGATCGGGATCGCCTTCGGCATATCCCCCTTCATCATCGGCGTCACCATCGTCGCCGTGGGGACATCGACTCCGGAGCTGGTATCGTCGATCTTGGCGGTGATGAAGGGCTCCTCGGAGATCGTCGTCGGGGACGTGATGGGCTCAAACGTCACAAACATCCTCTTCATCCTGGGCCTCTCCGCCATCGTGGGAAAGAAGATGGTGACGAGCTACGAGCTCGCCAACGTCGATTTGCCTTTATTCGTCGGGTCGGCGGTCCTCCTCTCCCTGATGGTCGTGGACGGAGCCTACAGCCTCGCCGAGGCCTTCCTCTGCCTCGCCCTCTTCATCGTCTACCTCCTCTACGCCATCAGCGTCGAGAGGGTCGCCGACGAGGCGATGGAGAGATCGCAGAAGGCGATGGAGGCAGTGGGGGCGGCGGTAGTCGAGCGGCCTAAGAAGAGACGGCTCGATCCGAAGGTCTATCTGACGCTGCTTGTGAGCGTCTTCTTCCTCTATATCGGAGCCAACTACACCATCGTCTCGGTGGTGAAGCTCTCGGAGATGGTGAACATCGGCACCGAGATCATCGCCGCCAGCGCCGTCGCCCTGGGAACGTCCCTCCCGGAGCTGGTGGTGAGCCTCAAGGCCGCCGCCGTGAACAAGCCGGAGCTGGCCATAGGAAACATCCTCGGCTCAAACATCTTCAACGCCCTCGGCATCATGGGGATATCCGCCCTCTTCGGGACCCTGGTGATCCCCGAGACGATAACGAGCTTCGTCATGCCGATGATGATCGTCGCCACCCTCCTCTACTTCGTAGTAATCTGGGAGAAGGAGATCACCCTCTGGGAGGGGTGGATGCTGGTGATATTTTACATATTCTTCCTTGGAAAGCTCTTCGGCCTCTTCTGAGACGGCGATCGATAGAGAGGATAAATATTTAATGTTTTGAAGAAGATAATTTCGTATGCTCAAGCGGTTTCTGACCCTCTTCACCCTCATCGCTTTGGCGGCGGCGCTCTGGGTGGTGAATTACGCCTACCCTAACATAGATCTTCAGAAGGCCTTTTACACCGTCGCGGCGATAGCAGTCATCCACCTCCTCTTCAAGCACGTCTTCCAGGACGTCCTCATCAAGAGGATAAAGGTCTCAAAGACCAGGTACTCCTTCAAAAAGACGGTCTCGATAGTCTACATGGTGGTCCTCGTGGCGGTCGTGATCAACATCTGGGTGGACAGCACTCAGAGCCTCCTCGTCTCCTACGGGATCATTGCCGCGGGCCTCGCCGTCGCCCTCCAGGACCTCTTCAAGAACTTCGTCGGGGGGATCATCATCTTCGTGACCGGGATATACAAGGTAGGCGACAGAATCGAGATAAACTCGAGGAAGGGGGACGTCATCGACATCGACATCCTCTACACCACCCTCATGGAGATGGGAGAGTGGATGTCGGGAGATCAGGCCACAGGCCGGCTGACGATAATCCCGAACGGGTACATCCTCGCGGGCAGCGTCAACAACTACACCAAAGACCACGACTTCCTCTGGGACGACATCAGCGTCCCCGTAACCTATGACAGCGACTGGAAAGAGGCCGTCACCAAAATCCTCTCCGTCGTCCGGAAAGAGACCGACCACGTCGCCTACACGGCAGAAAAAAGCCTCTCGACCCTGGAAGAAAAATATTATCTGCCCCGAAGGGTGGTGGAGCCCGCCGTCTTCATAACCCTCACAGACAACTGGATAAACTTCAACATAAGATACATGACGGTGGTGAGGGAGAGGAGGATGACGAAAAATAAATTGAGCCGATTGATCCTGGACGAAATCGAGAAGTCCGACAAGATAAAGGTCGCATCCACCACCATCGACATCGTCGGATTTCCTGAAGGGAGGTTCGGCGGACGCGAGGACGGAGGGAAGACGACCCCTGAGAACAGCTGAGGCAAAAGAATGGGGCAGGCTGACCGTTCGAGGAAGATCGATGATGAAAAATCCTGTAAGGGCATCGAGAAGGGTTTGGTGAGGTGAAAAGCATATGGCCCGGGTTTTCAAGATAAGGACGAAGAAGGTGGGCCTGCCCCCGGGCACCCTGGTTCACGTCGGCGAGGAGAGGACCGGGCCCGTGCGGATCACGATCCTGGACTACGACCAGGATCAGCTGCATGAGTTCTGTGTGACCTCCATCGATCAGTGCCTCGACTTCAAGGCCAAACCATCCATCACCTGGATAGACGTGGTGGGAGTCCACCGGCCCGAGGTGATAGAGAAGATCGGGGATTGCTTCAATATACACCCCCTGGTCCTCGAGGACATAGTCCACACGGAACAACGGCCCAAGATGGAGGACTTCGACGATTACGTCTTCATCGTCCTGAAGATGCTCGCAAGCTTAGAGACCGATGGTGGGAAGGAAGAGGAGATCAGGTCGGAGCAGGTGAGCCTGATAGTCGGCAAGGGTTTCGTAATATCCTTCCAGGAGACCGCTGGAGACGTCTTCGATCCGGTGAGAGATCGGATCAGGAAGTACAAGGGCAAGATCAGGAGAAAGGGGGCGGACTACCTCGCCTACGCCCTGATAGACGCGATCGTTGACAACTACTTTTTGATCCTGGAGGACGTGGGCGAGGACCTCGAGGTTCTGGAGGACGAGCTGGTGGCCAACCCCAGCCCCGGCACCTCCAAGGAGATTCACGATATGAAGAGGGACATGATCTTTCTGCGAAAGTCGGTATGGCCCCTCAGGGAGGTGATAAGCCGCCTTACCAGGGGCGAGTCCGAGATCTTCGAGGAGGCGACGTCGATATACCTCCGGGACGTCTACGACCACACCGTCCAGGTGATAGACACCATCGAGACCTTCAGGGACATCCTCTCTGGGATGCTGGACATCTACCTCTCCTCCATCAGCAACAGGATGAACGAGGTTATGAAGGTCCTGACGATCATCGCCACCATCTTCATACCTCTCACCCTCGTCGCCGGGATCTACGGTATGAACTTCGACTACATGCCCGAGCTTCGCTGGCACTGGGGCTATCCCGCCGTCCTTCTCTTCATGCTCATCACGGGACTTGTCATGCTTCTCTACTTCAGGAGGAGGGGATGGCTGTGAAGCTCCCAATTGAAAAGTGGACCTCCAAAAATTCAAGGTCGGTGAAAAGATGGTGCTCCGCTTAATCGAGATCGTCCTCCCAGAAGGTGAGAAAGAAGACCTGGAGAGGCAATTGACCAGAGACGACCTTCCCGTCCTCGGCGTCTGGATAGAGCCGATGCTGGGAATCTGGGAGCGGCCCGTAGGTGGAGTCTGGCTGAAGACCTTCACAGAAAAGCAGATTCTGGTGAAGATCCTCGTCTCCACGACGGAGTCGGAAGCCGTCATCGACCTTCTGGAAAAAAAGTTCCGCCGGACGGAGGGATGCAGGCTGGTAGTCCTTCCCGTGGCGGCGTCTTTGCCCAGGCCGGGGCTCGTCGAGGAGGAGCCCGAGGTTAAAATCCCTCCCGAAGAAAAGCCCAAGAAGAAGAGCAGACGGATCGGCAGAGAGGAGCTTTACGCAGACCTCGCCTACACCACGGGACTGTCCAGGATCTACGTCTTCATGGTGATCCTGTCCTCCATCGTGGCTGCGATCGGCGTTTTGAGGGACAACGTAGCCGTCATAATCGGGGCGATGGTGATTGCGCCCCTTCTGGGCCCGAACGTCTCCTTCTCCCTCGCCACGATCCTCGGGGACGGGAGCCTCGCTCGAAGGGCTCTCAAGGCGAACCTGGTGGGGATAGTGACCGCCATCGCCATCTCTTACCTGTTGGGCTCGGTCCTTTCCGTGGACCCCACGACGCCCGAGATCGCCTCTCGGACCGTGGTGGGCCTGGGAGAGGTCGCCCTCGCCCTCGCCTCGGGAAGTGCGGGAGCTCTCGCCTTCACCACGGGCGTATCCGCAACCCTCATCGGTGTGATGGTGGCCGTCGCCCTACTCCCGCCTCTTGTCACCTTCGGCCTTCTGATGGGGTCAGGTCACGAGAGCCTCGCCTGGGGCGCGATGCTCCTCTTCGTTGCCAACTTCATCTCCGTCAACCTCTCGGGCGTTGCAACCTTCCTCGCCCAGGGGATCAGGCCCCTAAGCTGGCTTGAGGCTAAGAGGGCAAAGAGGGCGTCTATCGTGGCGATAGCTCTGTGGCTTCTGATGCTGGCCGTCCTCGTGGTAATAATTCTCAGGTCGCAGCCCATCTCGATTTGAAGAAAGACAGGGGATGGACCGCAATTCTAATACCGAAGGGACACCATTTGATCATTTCCCGAGGAGGAGATCCGCATGACTGAGACGATGACTTGTGCTTCCTCGACTGCGGGGCCCGATTTCGAGAACAAACGCCAGGTCTCGGAGATAAGAAGGGTGACCCTGGTCGGCCTGGTCATAAACGTGGCCCTCTCCGCCCTGAAGTTTGCGGCGGGAATTCTTGGAAATAGCCAGGCCGTGGTGGCGGACGCTGCCCACAGCCTCTCGGACACCGCCACCGACGTCGCGGTCCTGGTGGGGGTCAAGTTCTGGTCGAAGCCCCCGGACGAGTGTCATCCCTACGGCCACCGGAGGATCGAGTTTTTGGTGACGATCTTCATCGGCCTCCTCCTGGCCGTCGTCGCCCTGGGGCTCAGCTACAACGCCCTTGCAACCCTCCACGAAGTCCAAACAAGGCCACCGGGAGCTATCGCCTTCTTCGCCGCCGTCGTTTCTATCATTTCAAAAGAACTCCTCTACCGCTGGACCATCACCAAGGGAAGGAAGATCAAGTCCACAGCCCTCATCGCCAACGCCTGGCACCACCGATCCGACGGCCTCAGCTCCATCCCGGCGGCGGTGGCCGTCGCCGGAGCCGCCCTCGTCCCACGCCTCTCCTTTCTCGACCATCTGGGGGCGATCGTCGTCTCGATGTTCATCCTCCAGGCGGCCTGGAAGATAGTCCGCCCCTCGGTGGAGCAGCTCGTCGACCGGGGGGCTCCCGAGGAGATCTGTCGCGGAATCGAGCAGCTGGCCTTCGCCACCCCCGGCGTCCAGGATGTTCACGCCATCAGAACCCGCCACATCGGCTCCGGCATCGAGGTCGACCTCCACGTATTGGTCGACCCGATCCTATCCGTCGAGGAGGGGCACGAGATCTCTGAGGAGGTGAAACGCAGGCTGATCGAGTACGTCTCGGACGTGGTGGACGTTGTGGTCCACCTCGAGCCTTACGAAGAGGGCAAAAGAAAGCGCAGGGGCTGACGGATTCGATAACCCCGTCCAACAAGTCCGAAAAATTGGCCCGATCCGCGCCGTCTGGGCGGCTTTGGTTTCGCTGGAGACGGCGCGGGAGCCGCCGAGATCGTAGCCGCTTTGTATATCTGAACGAAACGAAATCGCTCTGAACACAAAAATAAAAACTAAAACGGATTTTCAGATTATATGGAACAATCAAACCAATTTTTACCTAAAACTGAACGGTTTGAACCGGCTGGAACAGTTTCAGAACGGTCATCGTTCGGTTTCGTTCGGCTCTAATTTTAACTATCGTTCGGGCTGATGGGAGTTTGTTGAGGACGGTGCTGCCTAAGCTGCAGCAAAGCCGTCCTCGATAGTGAGGTATAGAAAATGAGACACGCGAAATCGTTGATAACTTTGGCGGTAGTCTGCCTTCTGGCGGTGCCAGCCCTCTCGATGCACTATTCAGGCGGGAAGGCTGACGGAACCGGATACATGAACAATTGTCAGATGGACCGGTGTCATATGGACCAGTGTCAGATGGGCAGAGGTTGCGGTGGGGCATTCCTTCTCACGTATGACCTGACCGAAGAGGAGATGCAGAGCATCACCATCGCTGAGTTCAACGAGCTCAGACAGCAGAAGATGAACGAATTCCGCAACATGACCGCGGAGGAGATCGAGGCTCTTAGAGAAGAGAAGATGGCCGAGATGGAGAACATGACCATCGCCGAGCTGAGGGAAGAGAGACAGGATGGTTTTGACTGTCCCTTCATCGGTGGCGGAGCATGCCTTCTCATAACCGACCTGACCGCTGAAGATCTGGAGGGCATGACCCTGGCCGAGATTGAGGCTCTGAAACAGGAGAAGATGGACGAGCTGGCCAACATGACCCTGGCCGAGATCGAGGTCCTGAAAGAAGAGAAGATGGCCGAGATGGAGAACATGACCATCGCCGAGCTGAAAGAGCAGATGGAGGTCTGCAGAACCCTCGGCCTTGGCGAAAACCACATGGGAGGCTCTCAGGGCTGTCACGGTGGCCAGTTCGGAATGGCTGGAGCCGGCGATTGCCGCGCGAAGTGTGCGCTAGGATGCCAGCAAGACCAGTGTGGAATGGCTGGAGCCGGCATGGAGCAGCAGGGTAGGGGAGACTTTCAAAATCAGATGAACGAGCCCGGCTTCGGTGGACAGCGGTGAGCTGGAGGAGACGCGACAAGCCGAATATTCCCTCATCGGACTCGGGTTTCGGAGGTTTGTGAGCACGCTGGGCCCCCTAGCCTCTGACCCGACTCGACGGGCACCATAGCATCAAACCCCGGCGTCTCGAAGGGTCGTGGGCCAAGAGGCCCACGGCTCCGAGACCTGAGGTGACTCTAGATGATGAAAAACATGACAATTCCTGAATCCATGATGGACTCATCCGCCGCGCCGATAAAGACCGCCTGCGTCAAGAGCGGCTTTGCCCTTGGACCGGCGGGATCATTCTTCAAGTCGGCCCGTCCCCTCAGGATAGAGATCGAAGGGCTTAGGCTTCTGAGCCCCGCCCAGATCAAAGACCTCCTGCAGAACAGAAAGAGCTTCGAGGAGATCAAGATGCTGATCGAAGAGGAGGCGAACCCCTCCTTCATATACCGGGGTAAGATGAGGCTTGATACAGAGAGCTACAGGCTGGTGGACGTCGACTTAAGATCCTGGGATTCCAAGATCGTCCTCAGGGCCGATCTTGCCGAGATTCGAGGGGGACGTGAGGGCATCTGGTCGTCTGAAGCCGCGGGCGACGTTGTCGGGCGCATAGAGACAAAAGAAACAAAAGAGGGCGTCGGGGATGCCAGAGGGACCCTGATGATAAATCAAGGAACTCTCAGCGGCAGGTACACGGTCCACCTGGACGCACCTTCTGAGGGCTGATCTATCGTGAAGATAGTGAAGATTTCTGTCGTCTTAGCAATGATGATATCATTCATGACGACGGCCCTCTCCTCGCCCTTCGAAGAAGTTCCGGCCCTGGCGGGCCGGCCCTTTTCAGAGGCGGGTATGGAACCTCTTCCCGAATCCCTCCCGCCAGATGTCGAGGCAGTGGGACCTCGCCCCGAATATGGATCTTTGGGGGTCGGGCGCCCGCCGGGCGGTCCCTTCCGAGCAGAGGGGGTCGCTCTTGAGAGGGGCGAGACTTACTTTCTCCATGTATGGCTGATAGATACCAAACAGATTCCTCCGGCCTTTGCCAGAGATCTGCTGAAGGAGAACAGGAGCCTCGATGAGATACGGGAAGAGATCTCAAAGTCTGAGGGGAACACAACCACCCGTGGAGGCATGAGCCTGGGCGATAACCGATACATCCTGGTCAACATCAACCAGACCTTCGATGGCAACTGCTCCGTCCTGGATGCCGACCTTCTGGAGTTCCGCCCAATGCCAAAAGGTGATGAGGATCAAACGATGGGTCACATCACCATCAAAACCTGTGAGCATAGCGGCGTTCAGGTGGGCGAGGGGAACCTGACGTTGAACGACGATGACCAGAGCACGAGCTACAGGCTGACCTTTGCGGCCGCACTGCCAGAGACGGATAGGAATGGCCAGCCCGCCGAAAATCCAGGAGGAAAACCATGGCCCTGGTAGAGATAACCGGCCTTGAGAAGAGTTACAGGGTGGGCGAAATTGACGTTCCGGTCCTCAAAGGGATCGACCTTGAGATAGACGAGGGAGAGTTTGTGGCGCTGATGGGGCCTTCCGGCTGCGGAAAGAGCACCCTCATGAACATCCTCGGCTGCCTCGACAGACCCACGAAAGGCAGAGTGCTACTGAAAGGCCAGGACCTGGACCGGCTATCCGACGGGAACCTGGCTCGGATAAGAAGAGAAGAGATCGGATTCGTCTTCCAGAGCTTCAACCTCATAGGAAGGATGTCGAATTTGAAGAACGTGGAGCTTCCTATGACCCTCCAGGAGACGGCAAGGGAGCTCAGGAGAGATCATGCAAGAGAGCTTCTCGAGTCTGTAGGGCTCGGACACCGGCTCGACTACAGCCCATCCAACCTCTCCGGAGGTGAACGGCAAAGGGTGGCGATCGCAAGGGCCCTCGCCAACGATCCGTCCATCATCCTCGCCGACGAGCCCACGGGAAACCTCGATCAGAAGAGCACAGAAGAGATCATCGATATCATGAACGAACTGAACAGAGAAGGTCGCACCATAATCATGGTGACCCACGATGCCGAGACGACAAAACGCTGCAGCCGCGTGGTGTGGATGAGAGACGGTCGAGTGCAGGAGGATGCATCTTGAAGTCGAATTCTGGTCGGATGTCGATTCTGGCCTTCGTCCTGATGGTCCTTACGTTGGTCCAGGCCTTCTCCCTCTGCCCGTCGGCTTTTGCCTACCCCTACGGCTACATGTACCGCTGCCCTGAGCCGACGATCATAATCGAGTCTTCGGTCTCGCCAGAGGTTCTGATGCCCGGAGACACGGGAATCGTGTCGATAGTGATCGAGAACTCTGCCGATCAGTATGTCGTATCCTACCAGAGGGAGGATTTCTCATTCACAGTGCCGATATACCGGGTCGAGCTCACCGGCACCGAGGGCCTCGAGGTTTCGACCGATCTTTATGAGAACGTGGGAACGATCGGGCCCGGCGACCGGATCACGCTCTACTTCAACATCAAGGCCGACGAGAAGACGACCGACGGGACCCACTTCCTGGACGTCTTGCTCGTAAGCGGATACGCTGAGGCCCCAGAAGAGACCAACCGGAAGGTTCCGGTGAAGGTGGACTCCTCTGACGTTCTGTTGATCCAGGCCGAAGCTCCAACCTCAGCCAGCGCAAGCCTGGACGTTGCAAACCCAAGACAGAACACCCTGAACGCGGTGACGATCGTTCCCGAGGCCAAAGGCCTAGAGTTCTCGCCTAAAGAGTACTACATCGGCACCATGGAGCCTGACGAGATATTCACCATCGACTTCGATCTTTTGGCTCTGGCGCCAAGCGAGGCCATCGATCTCGGCTTCAGGGCCAAGTTCAAGAACGGCGACACCTGGCACGAGTCCGATGTTTACACCACGACCCTGAGGGACGGAGGGCAAGCTCCGAACAGTGCCAGGGGACCGCCAGGTCAGGCTAGCTCCGGAGTCGGGACTACTACTGCAGCGGCCGCGATCCTTTTGCCGACGGTGATCGGCGGAGCTTACTTCTGGCGCAGGAGGGCAAAGAGACCTTGACGCCAATCCTCGACGGTGAAATTGAAGCCTTGGAGTGAGCTTCTTTGAGACCCGACGACATGTTGGAGTACGTCCTATTGAGCTTCAGGGCCGACCGGAGGAGGGCCTTCATGTCGAGCCTCGGGATTATCATCGGGGTGGTCTCGATAGTCGTCCTCCTATCGGTGGGGCAGGGGCTCTACGGCGGCGTCAACGAGCGGTTCGGCGACCTCGATTTGGACCTCATCAGCGTTAGGCCCGGATCGAGTATGGGCATGGGCCCGGGCGACAGGCCCGCATCCACCCCAGAAGAGCCCGCCGAGTTCGACGAGAAGGACGTGAAGATCATCGATAACGTCGTGGGGGTCGAGGCCGTCTATCCCCTCAAAACGTCGAGAGCTCTCCTCTCCTTCCGGGGCGACAACGCCTCTGTCAGCGTGATCGGGATATCTCCCGACGAGCACGACGACCTGAAGGACGTGGTGGCGCGGGGCAGGTTTTTGACCGGCTCCGACTACAAGACGGCCGTGGTCAGCCACGACGTAGCCGAGGACTTCTTCAGGATGGGAATCTCCCCTGGAAACAAGATCAGGCTGTACCAGAACGAGGAGGACCGTTACATGGACTTCAAGGTGGTAGGGGTCCTGGAGGAGGACGAAGACCCGTCTTACGGCTCAGATACCGGCATTTACATAACCCACAGGGCGATGGAGGAGTTCCTCGACGTCGATGAGTACCACTACGCCAGCATCACGGTGAGGGCCGAGGACTCCGCCCAGGTGGACGCCGTGGCCGAGAAGATCGAGAAAGACCTCTCCAGGATTCACAGGGACGAGGCTTACAACGTGGAGCCGCTGACGACGAGGTTTGAGTCGATGCTGGAGGTGCTGAACATGATCAAGTACGCTCTCGCAGGAATCGGCTCCATATCTCTCGTCGTGGGGGCGATCGGCATCTCCAACGTCATGATGCTGACGGTGAAGGAGAGGACCCACGAGATCGGTGTGATGAAGGCGATCGGGGCCACAACCTGGGAGATCAGGACCCTCTACCTGCTGGACGCGGGGATGCTCGGCCTTGCCAGCAGCTTATTGGGGATCGCCCTGGGCTGGCTCGTCTCGGACTTCGTGGGCTCTGTGGCGAATATACCCCAGGAGGTTACGCTCCAGTCTGTGGCCTTCGGCCTCATCTTCGGCGTGTTGATTACCACCGTCGCCGGGATCTATCCCGCCAACAAGGCGGCGATGCTCGACCCCATCGAGGCTCTCCGGGCGGAGTGAAAAGGAGGATGCCCAAAATCCAGGATCTCCGGGCCCGCCCCGAAAGCTCTCTGACGAGATACAGCTTCAGTTTTCCTCCTCTCCCTCGCCAGAGAGCCGGGACCGCGGGATTGGTTCTGCCCGTGACGTATATTTAGTATATGGATAATTCTATAAATCGAGGCCCGCCGATTTTGGCGGGTTACATCCTCGAAAGGTGGTAAAGGAAGATGATATGCAAGTCATTGAAGACTATGGCGATGGTCTGCCTTCTGGCAGCCGCCGCCTCGATCTCTATGGGAATGGCATCTGAAGAGGGCGCGATAGAGGAAAGCGCCCTCAACGCAGTTGATGAAGTTACGATGATAGACGAAGCCGATGAGATGAAGAACGGGTCCTCTTGGAACTCGACCAACCAGTCATCCAACGAATCATCCACAGAAAACGTGACCGTGATCGATCCTGGCACCCTCAATGAGGGTGATGAAGAGTCGTTGACATCAGACGTCGACGAGATGAAGAACGCTTCCTCTTCGAATTTGACCGATCAATCATCCGAAAAAGATGTGATCGACCTGAGCACCCTTGACGCCGGGTCAAAAACGGCCGAAAACGCCGACGTAACGGTGATAAGCTACATGCCGCCCTCAGATTCGATTGATGGTGAAGCAGCGGAAGTGAGTGACGTCGAAGTGACCGACGTGAGGGTCCTGAGCAACGTTCTGGACACGTCCGCCGCAGAAAACGTGACGGATCTCAGCACCCTCGGCGAGATATCTTTGATCTCGAACAGAACCGATGGAGCAGAACCGATTGACGTGAGGGTCCTGGGCAACGTTCTGGGCGCACCCGCCGCAGAAAACGTGACGAATCTGAGCACCCTCGGTGGGGAATCTACAACGCCCGATGACGATAATGCGACAGGAATAGGTTACACAACCCTTTCGGAGACCACGACCGAAGGCTCCAAAGCCACTGACGTGAAGGGCCTGAGCGAGGCTCTGGGCTATTGAGTCGTGAGATCTCTGAAGCGGTCAATTAAATAAAAAGGGGAAGCGGGACGCCAGCTTCGTCCCGCATCTCCCCGGCCGAAAAATGCCTTTTTTTCGTCTTCTCACTCGTCGCCCTGCATGATCCTGCCGATGATCCTGCCGTAGGCGGGCCTTGCTATGAAGACGCCGATGAGAACGCCCGCTATGGTGATCAGGGCGAAGCTCTTGAAGGCTCCAAAGCCCATCCCGAAGAGGGGCAGCATCGCAACGATCGTCGTCGCGGCCGCGGCCATGATTATGCCGAAGGCGCTGGAGAGCCTTGCAAGGTAGATCTTGCCGCTGGGCATCTTGCCCTCGTAGAGAAGCTCGTCGGTGATGATCACCAGGTGGTCAACGCCGGTACCGATGACCGCGATGATCCCCGCGATGCTGGCCAGGTCAAGCTGCCACTTGAGGAGGGCTGCGAGAGCCAGCATCATCAGAACCTCGCTGAAGGAGGTGGCGACCATCGGGACGACGATCTTCGGCTCGCGGTACCTGAAGTATATCACCAGTCCCACCGCCAGAATCGCCATGATGCCCGCTATCAAAACCTGTTTTTTGAACTGATCCCCGAGGGCCGCCGTCACCTGGCCAGAGCCGATGATCTCGACGTTCACGGGCAGAGCCCCTTCTCTCAGGTGGATGTAGAGCTCGTGGGCCCTCTGGCTGTCGCCTCCGATCTGGGCAATCATATTTCTCATGGGGGCGACCTCAAGACTTGCTGCAAGGTCCTGGGCGAGGGGTGCCGAGAATATCAGCTCGTCGTCCAGGTGCATCGATATCTCGTGATCAATCCTGTTCCTGGTGGCTCCGGTGTCAACTGCCGCCTTCTGGAAGGCAAGAGCCCCCTCCTCGGAGAGGGTGAAGGGAACTCCCCAGTTTCCGCCCTGATCGCCCGAGGGGAGGGAGACGTCCACGATCGCGTCTCCGTAGAGGACGTGCATCGAGTCGTTGCCCTCAGTCTGGATCCTGATCTCGAAGACGCCGGGCTTGCCCACGATCTCTTGGGCGTCGGTGACGCTCACGCCAGCCAGATCTATGAGTATGAACTTGTTGTCTACGACCCTGACCTTGATGTCCTGAAGACCGAGACGGTTCAGCTTCCTGTCCAGGACCTGTTTCGTCTCGTCTACCGTCTCCTCGGTCACACCCTCAGAGAAGCCAGCATCGCCCGGGGCGAGAGTTCCGCCCACCGGAGCCAAGATCGCCTCAAGAGACTCTCTGGTGACGTTCGATCTGACCTCGAAAGATAGGGGCTCTGGCCCCAGGTACTTGACGTCGGCGTCGAGGGAGGTCTCGAGATAGTTCATTATCACGCCGACCGGAGATGCCGTGATGGTGATCTTGGTGGCGTTGCCTCTTGGAGTGACGGTGGCCTGAGGATAGCCCAGATCCTCGACCAAGGTCTTTGACGCTCTTCCATCGACGGTGATGGTGTAGTCGGTGCTTCCGGGACGCCATTCGACCTCCGCGGGCCTATTGAGGGCGTCACCGAACTGTTTTTCCAGGATGTTTATCGGATCGACCTGAGGCTGTACTATGGCGCCCTGAAGTTTGAGCTGGAGCCATGAGCCGCCCTCGAGGTCGAGCCCGTACTTGAGCCTCGAATGAAGACCACCATCGCCAGGAATCGGAGCGAGGATTATCAGCGCTGCAGCTACGGCCACGAAGAATATTACAATTCTAGGATCTTTGGTGATCTCGGTCATCGTCTCTGCCTCCTAGCCGACTTTTTGGGGCGGGCCATGTACCATCGAAGTGCATTGGAGTTCATGACCCAGGTGTTCATCAGATCTGCGAGGAGACCGAAGATGAGCACTATCGATATGTCAAAGAGGATGTTGATCTGGGTGAAGGAGGATGACACGACATAAGAGAAGGCTGAGACGAGAAAGAGCGCGAAGATGGCGCTGAAGGTGGTGCTGGTCATGGCGATACCGGTCCTGAAGGCTCCCTGGACCTTCTCCTCGGTCCTTCCCTTCCGCTTAAAAACCCTGTTGTTGAGGAGGATGTTGCTGTCCACAGAGTAACCTATCAGCATCAAAAGAGCAGCCACCGTCCCCAAAGAGAGCTTGACTCCCGTTAAGTCCATACAGGCCGCTGCGATCATGATGTCGGAAAAGGCAGACAGGATTATCATGAAAGAGACCAGCGGCGTCCTGAATATGATTAAGACCACAATCGCCATGAATAGGAATGACAAGGGTAAGTAGGTCTTTGCCTGCTCCTGGAGCCTCGTGCTGTAGACCGGCCCCATGTACTTTATCTCGGGGTTCTGGTATTCAGCGTCGATCATAGCCGAAAGCTGCCTGTATTCGGCGTCGTCCATGGGCCCCATCTGGATCATGTACCGATGGCCCACGTCCCTTATGTCCAGTACAGGGTAGGCTGCAAGCTTTGATGCTATCTCGCCTTCCGTTTCGACGACGGGAACGGTGATTATTGTGCCTCCTGTGAACTCGACCCCCAGGTTCACGGGCGATCCCGTCTTTATGTAAGTAAAGCCCAGGATGGAGAGCGCCACCGCAAGAACTGCGAGGGAGATCGCCACCATCTTCCTGGGTTCGTATTTAGAGATGAAGGTCTCTGGATCCATACAAGTGTCCTCTTTCGCGTCAACCGCATTCAACGTATTTACGGATTGTCGTTTATCGCCTTTTGTTCATAAACAGAAGATCGGAACGTGAACGTCACTTCTTCTCCCACTTCTTGAGGTTTGCCACCTCAGAGAGGGTTCTGCCCCGTTTGATCTCCTCGCGGAGCCTGCTCTCGGTCTTCTCGACCTCTTTCGCCCTCCGGGCGATCTCGTAGGCCCTCTCCCTCGGGATGACGACGACACCGGAGTCGTCGCCGACGATGATGTCGCCGGGCCTGACCGACAGGCCGCCGCAGGTGATCTCGGCGTTGATCTCTCCCATACCCTTCGGCTCACCGGCGCATGGAGTGACGGAGCTGGCGAAGATCGGGTAGTCGAGTTCTCTGACCTCGTCGAGATCTCTCACGGCGCCGTCGATGACGACCCCCGCGACCCCTTTCATCTTGCAGCTCTGGGTGGCAAGCCCACCCCAGCAGGAGATGTACCTGCTCCCGTTATAGATCACGATGACGTTCTCGGGGCCCGCGAGATCGATGGCCTCGACCGACTTTGCCCAGTCACCCTCGAAGGTCTGGACGGTTATCGCCTTCCCCACGATCTTTTTGCCCGGGTTTATGGGGAGGACGTCCCTCATCGCCCCTTTTCGGTGCATGGCGTCGGAGATGTTGGGGGTGGAAACCTCCCTGAAGATCTCGATCATCTCCTCGTCCATGCTCTTTTTCGCCTTTCTCTCATACCCCTCGAGGGCGCTGTCCATGGCTTCTCTGATCTTGAGCCCCGACTTTGTGACTTCGGGGCTTCGAGTCACGCTCCCCCCTACGATCACGATGGAGGCTCCCGAGGCGACCGCTTCGGCCGCCGATTCGGCATTGATCCCGCCGGCGACGGCCACCGGGATTCTGACCTGGCCGAGGATCTGGTCGAGAAAGTCGATCGCCCTTCTTCCCATCATCTGCTGGTCGATCCCCACGTGGACGCAGACGTAATCGACGCCGAGGGCCTCAAGCTCCTTTGATCTCGTCACCGGGTCGGGGGTGCCGAGGAGGTCCACCATGATCTCGACGCCGTACTGTCTCGCCCCTCGAAGGGCGTCGGTGATGGTGGAGTCGTCGGAGGTGGCGAGCATGGCCACTATGCTCGCCCCCGCCTTGGCCGCCATCTCCACCTCCATGGCGCCCGTGTCCACGGTCTTCATGTCAGCCACGATCTTTTTGTCCGGCAGGGCCTTCTTCAGCTCGCGCACGGCGTCCATCCCCTCGCTCTTGATGAGGGGGGTTCCGGCCTCTATCCAGTCAGCACCGCCATCGGCCGCCTCCAGAGCTATCTGGACGGCCCTGTCCAGCTCCAGCAGATCCAGGGCAACCTGTAGAATGGGTTTAATAAGATCACCACCATAAAGCCGATTTGTTAGAGAACAGACCATGGTATATAAAATGAAGCTGAAAGAGATGACAGATATCAGGCTGGGCGAGAGCCCGTCCGGCTCCGGGAGCCTCGCCTTCACCAAGCTCCAGGGCAACGGCAACGACTTCATCCTGATAGACGAGCACTACAGGGTGAAGGTGGCAGATTCCCTCAAGGGCTCTTTTGCCATGCAGTGCTGCCATCGCAACTTCGGGATTGGCGGCGACGGCGTCCTGTTTCTCTCACCCTCGGATCATGCAGATCTGAGGATGCGCCTATTTCAGCCCGACGGCTCCGAGGCCGAGATGTGCGGAAACGGCGTCCGCTGCCTTGCCAAATACGCCTGGGACTCTGGGGTTGTGGGCCAGTGCTTCGAGGTCGAGACCCTGGCAGGGATAATCCCCCTGACGGTGAGGGAGATCGGGGGCGACTTTTGGGCGAGGGTGGATATGGGCACCCCCTGCTTCGATCGGGCTGGGATCCCGGCCCTCGGCGAGGGCGAGTTTTTGATGGAGCCCCTGGAGGGGTTCGAGGCGTCGGCGGTGAACACCGGCGTTCCCCACGCGGTGATCTTCGTCGACGACCTGTTGGACCTGCCCATCGATGAGGTGGCGCCCCATATCAGGCATAGCTCCCTATTCCCGGAGGGGGCGAACGTCAACTTCGTCCGGATCGGCGACACCTTCCAGGTCAGGACCTTCGAGAGGGGGATCGAGGGAGAAACGCTATCCTGCGGAACGGGATCGGTGGCCAGCGCGGCCGTCGCCCGGAAGATGGGGATGGCCGGAGACGAGGTCTTCGTCGAGACGAGGGGTGGCCCCCTCCTGATAACCTTCGAGGACGACAGGGCCTACATGGACGGGCCCGCTGCCACCGTCTATGCCGGAGAGCTGAGCGACGAGTTCCACTGGGATATCTCGCAAGAATTATAGCTGATTAGCGTTTCGGTGTCTCTCATGATGAAGCTGGTCGCGGTATTGGGTGCGCTTCTGCTGGTGGCAAGCTCGAGCCTCGCCTTCCAGGGGCCCGAGCCGATGAAGCTTGGGAGCAAGAGCAACCCTGAGGCGTCCCTTTTTTCCTACGACCAGAAGTTCAGCGATACCACCACCCTCAAAAACTACTACCTGGGTATGTCGGCTTACAAGGATTTCGACGGGTGCGACAAGCTCTCCTCGGACATCTATCTCACGACCAGCCGAAACTGGACCGACATCGCTCTTTTGGCCAACTTCAGTAGCGGCACCGGAAGGATGGGTTACCTGGTCTTAGACCAGGACACCATGGACATAAGGGACGTGATGGTCGACGTCCACCACGAGTTCATCGGGAACTTCTCCATCGACGAGAAGATCACCGTGGCGAAGGACAGGATGAACGAGACCGAGTTGTTCGGCTGCAGATTATAGATAAATAGACGCTTTCAGCCTCTTCTTCAAGCTCGAAGCTGCAGGCCGACGAGAGCGTTCATCTCCTCCAGGAACTCGTTTTTCGCCTCCGTGGGGATCGTCGCCCCCGCCGCGACGTTGTGGCCTCCTCCCACGCCGCCCACTTTCTCTGCGGCCTGTGATATCGCTTCTGCCAGGTTGAGCCCCGACCTCACCAGGTCCTGGGTCCCCCTGGCCGAGACCTTCAACTTGCCGTCATCGGATCTGGCAAAGGCCAGGATCGGCTTTTTTCTGTCGGCGGTCTGAAAGCTCATCCCAGCCACTATCCCCACTATCGTCTCAAGGATCCGGTCGCCGGCATCGAAGTACTGGAGGTGCGCAAGCGGCACTATCCCCTCGTCTTTAACCAGTTTCAGGCCGTTCACGAGGTTCTGCCGATGCTGGTTGAGCAGAAGCCTCGCCTCCTCCAGGGCCGGTCCCCGATCGCCGAGGCAGACCGATAGGCCCACCCCCGAGTGGCCGTACCGTGCGGTGGCGTTCAGAAGGGTCGAGTACTCGCTCGCGTCCCGGAGCTCTGTACCCTCCTGCTCGGTCAGGAGGTTGTAGACCTCGCCGACGAGCCTTTCGAGCTGGGCGTTGGACAGGCCCGCCCGCAGGCCCCGTCTCACCAGGCCTGAGGCGATCTTCGCCTTCTCCTCGGCGTTCATGTCGATCCAGCGCCGCCACCTTTCGCCCCTCAGCCTGATCCCCTGCTCTTTGAGAAAGGTGATGCAGGCGTCCTCGTCGCCCGAGAGGCCCGGAATGTAGGGGTCCGAGGAGAACTCCAGCATCTTGAAGACGGGCCTCGTCTGCTTTCCGAAGAGCTTCAGGTCGCGAGCGAAGGATAGCGCCCCTGCCTCAACGCCGATCGCGAGGACCCTTCGATTGAGGCCGAGAAGCCTACCGCTCGCCATGTCCTGGAGGTCGCCGACGGCTCCGACGATGGCAAGCCCCGATAGGTCGTCGTTTTTGCCGACGCGGCCTGTGGCCTTGGCCATGGCTCTTGCCAGGAGGAAGGTGGACCCGCTCCCGGAAAGCTGCGTCGCGCCGTCGAGGCCGACGAGGTGGGGGTTTATGTGAAGCTCGATTCCCGAGCCCTGGGGTCGGTGGTGGTCGGCCACCACCGCTGATAGGCCGATATCGAGGATCTCTGACTGCATCCCGCTCCCAAGGTCGGTGAATATGACAAGGTCCGGCCCGAGGTCGGCGATCGTCTCCAGGGCCGGAAGGTCGAGCTGCTTGAAAAATAGGGTCTCCCGCTCGACGTTCGCCCGATCCAGGGCCGCCGATATTATCCCTGCCGATGTGAGGCCGTCGGCGTCGACGTGAGACGCCACCACCACCTCCTTCTGGTGGCGTATCAATTCTGCGGCCTTCTCAGAGATTCTGGAAAGGGTCGCCAGCTCCTCTCCAAAATCCGGGTTCTCCGTCTCCATCTTCACCGTCTCCATCATCATTTTCTTATGAGGCCTGATCTCTTTAGACCTTTTCGCCGCATTTTCTCCAGGACCATCGGGGACGGTAGAAGACAGCAGAACTGGCGCTTCAGAGAAGACAGATCCGGTACTCCAGCGAGGAGAGAACTCGTGCCGAGGTGATGCGCGATAGTTTCGACCGACGAAAAACAGGGCGATCGACAAAGTCGGCGGTTCTTTTCTGAAGGATTTCCCTGATTGGTCAATCTGATGAATTGGCTCATTTATCAGATCCAGTTTTTTGGACGTAGAATTCGATCCAGAAAGTTTGCCAGTTCCAAAAGCAAACGAGCAGTTGTTTTGGATTTTTGATCAAATATAAATTTTCAGAAGGGGCGGGAGATTTTCACACGCGAAACTTTTTATCCGAATTTTTTATACCAAATATGAAAACATCCTTTGATTGATATCGAATAATAATCGACTAAATTTTATCCTCTCTATTTTTTGTATCAAAATCGTTTCGTAACGGGTCCTTAGAAAATCCGAACATCAATAAATTATATAAACTTTAACTTCGATATTAAGAGATCGTATTTCTTTGGAG
>JBFESM010000014.1:0-19151 GCA_041548445.1 Methanothrix sp.
GATAAGTTTGGATTATTTGGGGAGGAAAAGAAAAAGCAGCCCCGCGAAAGAATGTGGTTTGACAAATCACAACTGGTCGTTGAGGGAGCTGTTGACTTATCCCTATCACAGAAAATCAACCGTATAGAGGTGCACCACCGACGGGAGCATAATAGAAGATTATTCGGATAGCAAGCCATGCCCCTCTGCCCTCATAACTGGCATCGTCGGCTGGCGGCATTGTCATGTTGTGGTTGCACTTTGCGAAAACCACTTGCGTATAGTCACCGTCTACTGGCCGGAGGATAAAGAATGGATAGACCACATGACGAGAAGAGAGAGCTGATCCCCGACGTCTGCAACTGCGGTCGAGGCAGATTGCGCCGTGGCGTCACGGAGTATGTCACCAGAGTCGAGGGGAGCGTTCTGGTGATTAAAAACGTCCCAGCTTTGATCTGTGACATCTGTGATGAGGCTTACATCACGCCGGAAGCTTCACGAGAGATCGACAAGATCGTCAGGGACTTCCGGGAAGGAAGGCTTCTGGCAAAGCCCATTGCGGCAGGCGAGGTCGACCTCAAAATGAAGGAGTCGGCCTGATCGGATTGGATCGCCGGGCGCGATCTCCCCCCTCCGGCGCCCCGACGGCCGAAGACTTCCTGCTCTTTCGCCTCTCATCTTAATTCTCGCTGACCTGCGGTCGGTGAGGGTGGGCGATATTCCTCTTTTACAATCTTGCGAGCTTAAGCTCGTCTATCCATGGCTGAAAAGCCGTGGCCCCACCGAAACTCCACCCGAGCGCCGGGAACCGGCAGGACCTCGGAGTCTTGCCCGCGTCCAAAAGACGTGAGCCGTTCGAAAACCCGGATCATCGGCATACGGTGAAATCATTATGTTGTCAATAAGCTTATATGCAATTGTTGTAAACATAGTATCATGTCAACAGCGGTTTACAGCATTCGTTTGGAGAGCGACGTCCGGCGGATGATGGACGAGATGAGCGAAGTTGACTGGCAGGCCGAGATCAGGCAGATGGTGGAGACGATGGTCCGGGATAAAAAGAAGAAGAGACTCCTGGACCGGGCAGAGGCCCGCTGGAAAGAGCAGGTCGATAGCGTCGAGGGCGCAGCACTGATGATAAGAGAGGACAGAGATGCCTGCGCCAGATAGAGCAGTTCTGGACTCAAGCGCCATCGCCGCCATCTTCTTCAAAGAGGAGGCATCCGCCCGAGCGCTGAAAAGCGCGGCCGAATGCGATCCCATCACTTTAGACCTGGCCCTTTGTGAAGTTGGGAACGTGGCCTGGAAGCGGGTCTCCTTTTCTGGCGAGGACGAAGAAAAGGCTCTGGACGCTCTTCGGGACTGCCTGGAGTTCATCAGCACCACCTGCACCCTCCTGAAATCGTCCGACCTCCTGGAGGTGGCGTTCGAGATCGCCGTTATGGATAAGATATCGTTCTACGATTCACTCTTCCTTGCGGCGGCGGAGAAAGAGCGTGTGCCCCTCATTACCCTCGACAAAAAACTGTATGATAGGGTGAAAGAGACCAGAGATGTGCGTCTCGTCTAGTTTGACCAAACGCCGCCGAATCATCCGCACCTCGGCGCCGCCGTGGGTCGCAAAGCCACAGCACTAAGTGCCCGGAAGGAGACGTAACCGAGATAAACCTTGAGCAATATCTCAGAGAGCAGATACTCTGGATATCAAGCCCCTTAATTCTCAGGGCCGTCCATCCAGTGGGACGTAAGGGGGACCGAAGAGGTCCCATTTTAGCAGAGGTTTTGCGAGAGGTGGAGTGGTGTCCAAAATATATCTAAAACAAAATACATAGTTAACCCTTATAGTATACTATCCATGATAGAAACGTTGTGATCCCCCCACCACCACTATTGGAACGCCTCTAAAGCGAAGCTCGTTGGATTGGCTGAGGGGCCATCACGGACGGATCAGCGTTTCCACTTGACGCTGTCGCCCTTTATCTTTATTATGCCATTTTTCTCCAGGGACCTTGCGATCTCCTGGCCGACTCTTCTGCCATTTACCTTCAGCATGTTTCCGTCGTCTTCTATCTGGAAGGCACACATTTCGTAGAATGTCTTAGCGTCCATCTTGCCGGAGGAGAATTTCATGAGTTTTAAGATAATCTCGCCCAAATAATAGATCTCAAAGAATTCGTCCTCGTATTCATCTCTGAACTCCTCGTCCAGCTCATCCACAAGGGTGGCGGAGAACTCGTCGATGAAGACCGCTGCCCTCGGATTTAATGTCAGAGCTGTGGTGATCTTGGCAAACCTGGATTCCTCAGCGCCATCCTCCGGAAGGTATGGGATCCGGACGATGGGATCGTCGAGACGATCGCCCACCTCTTCTCCAATCTCAATTTTATTACGAGATAAGACCTCAGTTACAAGGGATTGTGCATCGGAAATTTTGCTCAGGTCGTTCATCATATCATTAAAATTCTCCATTTTCTCCTTCCGCTCTTCCTCGGATAGATTACCCTCCATGATATCACAAAATCGCTGCCTCTTTTCGTTCACTTCCGGGTCCAGCTCCATCTGAAACATTTCCTTGAAGTTCTCGGTGGTAGCGCCTTTGGAAAGGACGGATCGTAGGGCATCAATATACAGCTGGTAATCTTTGAAATCCTCCTCCTTGAGTTCTCCCTTCAGCTCGCTCATCCTGCCTTCCAGATGGTCGATGGAATCGATCCAACCGCTGGAGAAGGTTCTTATGTCCACCTTCATCCCGGCTTCTTTCAGATAATTTGCGATATCCCTGGCCACATCCTCGTGGTATTCACCCACTTTGAACATGGTCTATGGATCTGTTCTGTATCTTTAAGAACATTGCTCTGCGTCCATTTACCTGAGAAAATTTTTGTTATTGCATTTCTCACGGTTGGTCAAGTCAAAGGCTAATGCTCGATCGAGGGGGATCAAAGCCATTCATCGGTCATCTTCAAGACCTATCGAAGCTCGGACTTCTACGACATCCCCAGCTTCGCTTTTATCGTCCGAATATCCTCCTCCATCACAAGGAGCCTGTCTTCTCACAAACTTTCGGACGTCTCTTTGGTATTAGTCTCTATCTCCTGGATGATGGGGATGGCTTTGACGATCTGGCCTGGCCGCCTACGTCTTCACCGAAGACATGACGACGGCGCTCCGGTTCGCCGAGAGGCTGGAGGCCGGGAGCGTTGGGATTAATTTGAACAACGTAATCCAGCCTCAGGCCCCCTTCGGCGGGTGGAAGGAGAGGGGCCTATCGCGCGAGCTGTCCCGAGCCGCCCTCTACGAGTACATGGAGACGAAGCACATCCGGATCGGGCTGAGGGTGGGGTTCTGAGATGATTTTCAGGAAAAAAGGCTGGAAAGGCAGGGTAGCTATGCGAGACGAGCTGAAGGGCTGATCAGATAACAGCATGTACTCCGGCTTTTTAGGCGTCCACCTTCGAGAAGTCGCTGGGATTGGGAATCGGGTCTGAGAAGGGGCGGCCAGCCCTGATCTGCGATGCCAAGTAGGCGGCAGCAGGGGAAGATGCCCTTTTCGGCGAAGTAGAAGGGCTGCGAGCTTGGTGGGTCCGGGCTGCCGCGATAGGTCGGCGGACTAGGATCTTGGCTGGCGGAAGCGGCTCGCCTCTGATCTTAACCGAATAGACGCGATGCTATTATGTACCAGTCGTGCTGGGGAGAATGCGGGCCTCGTGAAGATGTTCCTCAGGATGAAGATGGTGGTTCAAAATTCACTTGGTCAAATACGTTTTTTTAATTAGTTCATCGTTTGGATATTCACCGTTTTCTGATTCAAAAATACTTACAAACCGATCGTATAGATCAAATAACCATGGTCCCAACGATAGCGAAAAAACTGGATGCCTAGTTAATAAAATTATAACTATGTATCGGGCATAATTAGGCTTACTGTTGCCGTATTTGGCCAGCATGGTTATTAAACTTGCGGAGTTTAGGTTCAATCTCCGGGATAATATCCAATAAACCCTAACTACAATCTCTCCTTATAAACTTTCGGCATCGTGCTACGTGTTCAACAATTAAGTTCCTCCCAAAAATACCTCCAGAGGTCGATCCCTTGATCGGCTCCAGCAACAGCCTTTTTATCTCCTTACCATGTAGGGCTTTGCGGCTTAGAAGAGACGACAAGAAGACGAGGAGGCAGAAAGGTGCCAAAGAGAGAAGACATCAACAAGATCATGATCATCGGGTCGGGGCCCATCGTTATCGGGCAGGCCTGCGAATTTGACTATTCAGGAACCCAGGCCTGCAAGGCTCTCCGGGAGCTTGGATACAAGATAGTGCTGGCTAACTCCAACCCTGCGACGATAATGACCGACCCGGGGATGGCGGACGTCACCTACATCGAGCCATTGAACCTGGAGAGGATGACCCAGATCATCGAAAAGGAGAGGCCCGACGCCCTTCTGCCGAACCTCGGCGGCCAGTCCGGCCTCAACCTCAGCTCTGAACTTGCAAAGGCGGGGGTCTTCGAGAAGTTCGGCGTCAAGGTGATCGGCGTTGAGCTCGACGCCATCGAGCGGGGCGAGGACCGGATCATCTTCAAGGAGACGATGAACCGGCTCGGGATCGAAATCCCAAAGAGCACCGCCGTCTACACCGTCGAGGACGCGGAGAAGGTGGCGGCCGATTTGGGTTATCCGGTCGTCGTCAGGCCCGCCTACACCATGGGCGGGACCGGTGGTGGCCTAGTCTACAACGTGGAGGAGCTGCGGACCGTGGCGAGCCGCGGTATCTCCGCAAGCCTCATCGGCCAGGTACTGATCGAGGAATCGGTCCTAGGCTGGGAGGAGCTGGAGCTTGAGGTCGTCAGGGACGCGAAGAACCAGAAGATCACAGTCTGCTTCATCGAGAACGTCGACGCCATGGGCGTTCACACCGGCGACTCCTACTGCACGGCTCCGATGCTGACGATCTCGCAAGAGCTCCAGGACAAGCTCCAGGACTACTCCTATCGGATCGTCGAGGCGATCGCGGTGATCGGCGGAACGAACGTCCAGTTCGCCCACGACCCAGAAACGGGCCGGGTCGTCGTCATCGAGATCAACCCGAGAACCAGCCGCTCCTCGGCCCTCGCCTCCAAGGCCACCGGCTTTCCCATCGCCCTCGTCTCTGCAAAGCTCGCAAGCGGCATGACCCTCGACGAGATCCCCTACTGGCGGGAGGGCACCCTCGACAAGTACACCCCATCCGGCGACTACGTGGTGGTGAAGTTCGCCCGCTGGGCCTTCGAGAAGTTCAATGGCTCAGAGGACAGGCTCGGAACCCAGATGAAGGCCGTCGGCGAGGCGATGTCCATAGGCAAGACCTACAAAGAGGCCCTCCAGAAGGCGATACGATCCCTGGAGATCGGACGCTACGGCCTGGGCTTTGCAAAGGACTTCAACAAAAAGCCGCTCTCAGAGCTGATGGAGATGCTGAAGTGGCCCACGAGCGAGCGGCAGTTCATCATGTACGAGGCCCTCCGCAAGGGGGCCGAGGTCGAAAAGCTCAGCGAGATCACCTCCATCAAGCCCTGGTTTATCCAGCAGATGAAGGAGCTGGTGGAGACCGAAGAGGAGATCCTGAAGTACAGGGGCGAAGCCGAAAGGCTTCCAAACGACCTGCTGGAACAGGCCAAAAAGGACGGTTTTGCAGACAAATACCTGGCAAAGCTTTTGGACGTTTCCGAAACGGAGATCCGGAGCCGAAGAAAGGCCCTCGGCATCGTCCAGGGATGGCACCCGGTTCCCGTCAGCGGGGTTGAGGACGCCGCCTACTACTATTCGACCTACAACGCGCCTGACGTGACAGAGAGCAGCGACCGGCGAAAGGTCATGGTCCTCGGGGGCGGGCCGAACAGGATTGGCCAGGGGATCGAGTTCGACTACTGCTGCGTCCACGCCGCCTTCGCCCTTCGGGACCTCGGCTACGAGACGATCATGGTGAACTGCAACCCTGAAACCGTCTCCACCGACTACGACACCTCCGACAAGCTCTACTTCGAGCCCCTGACCGTCGAAGACGTCCTCAGCATCTACGAAAAAGAGCGACCCGATGGGATGATCGTTCAGTTTGGTGGCCAGACCCCCCTGAACATCGCCGGAGAGCTGGAAGATGCGGGCGCCAAGGTCATCGGCACAACGGTGGACACCATCGACCTCGCCGAGGACCGAGACCGGTTCCGGCTGATGATGGAGAAGATGAAGATTCCCATGCCCGAGTCGGGGATGGCGAGCAACCTCGAAGAGGCCCTGGAGGTGGCAGGCCGGATCGGCTACCCCCTCATGGTGCGCCCCTCCTACGTTCTCGGCGGTCGCGGCATGGAAGTGATCTACGACGAGGAGATGCTGGAGCGGTACGTCCAGGCCGCCGTGGACGTGACGCCAGAGCGTCCGATCCTGATCGACCGATTCTTGGAGAACGCCCTGGAGGCGGAGGCCGACGCCCTATCCGACGGGGTCGAGACCTTCGTTCCGGCGGTGATGGAACATATCGAGCAGGCTGGCGTCCACTCCGGCGACTCAGCCTGCGTGATCCCCCCGGTGACGATCCCCGAAAAGCACCTTTTGACGATCAAAGAGTACACCCAACGGATCGCAAAAGAGCTTGGCGTTGTGGGTCTCATGAACATGCAGTACGCCATCGCCAAGGAGATCGTCTACGTTCTGGAGGCAAACCCCAGAGCCTCCAGGACGGTGCCCCTCGTCTCGAAGGTCTGCAACGTCTCGATGGCCCGGGCGGCCACCGAGCTTATGATGGGAAAAAGGCTGGCGGACCTGGGGCTTGAAGAAAGACGGGTCCCCCACTTCGGCGTCAAGGAGGCGGTCTTCCCCTTCAACATGTTCCCGGAGGTCGATCCGCTGCTGGGGCCCGAGATGCGGTCGACCGGCGAGGTCCTGGGCATGGCCGACTCATTCGGCATGGCCTTCTACAAGGCCGAGGAGGCGGCAAAGCAGGTCCTTCCGAAGGATGGGGCCGTGCTGATCACGGTGGCATCCAAGGACAGGTCAGATGCCCTGGAAGCTGCAAGAGGGTTCTCAAGGCTCGGCTTTGCCATCAGGGCGACGGGGGGAACCCGCGACTTCCTCGCCGAAAATGGGGTCGAATCCGAGCTGATCTCGAAGCTTCAGGAGGGAAGGCCCAACATCGACGACGCCATCAAGAACGGGGAGATCCAGCTCGTCATCAACACCCCCATCGGCAAGGCGAGCCAGTACGACGACTCCTACATCCGAAAAGCAGCGATAAAGTACAAGGTGCCCTACATCACCACAGCGGCGGCGGCCTCGGCGGCCGCGAAGGGGATCGCTGCGTTCAAGAGGGGAAAGTCCGACGTGAAGTCGCTTCAGGAGTACCACGCTGATATCGAGAGGTGAGTTCGCGGGAGGTGGGTAGGGAGTTGTTGGAGATATCCCCTATATCTCCTCCCTCGATATCCCCTCTTCTTTCGCCATAATCGATCTTCATCGCCCACCAGAGAATCTGGAGAAGTGGCCGAAGGCGTCTCTTATATCCAGGTCGTCGATGGGGACTGCTTCAAGCCTTCCAAGCCCCTCTCGGTGGATGAATTCTCCTGTTGTGGTTTTCACGTACAAAAACTCATTATAGGTGCTTCACCTGAAAGCCAGCATGAAGAAAAAGGCTGCTTGGCCTCTCCCCGAGGGCCACATGCGGCTGGTTCCCTCACGAGGGTCACCGGGATCCTTCTGGGAGGACCGGCAAGATCGGCGCCACTGCGGCGTCGACCTGTACGCCTCATCGGGCTCAAAGGTCGTCTCCATCGAAGATGGCATCGTCCTTGAGGTTGGGACCTTCACGTCGCCAGGGATCATCCCCTACTGGAACGAGACCTTCTACGTCCTGGTCGAGAACGAGAGCGGCTCCTTCGCGAAATTCGCAGAGCTTGTGGAAGTCGAGGTGAGGGCCGGTGACCGTCTCAGCTCCGGTCAGACGGTGGGACGAGTCGGATCGGTTCTGAACACCGAAAAGATCGACGACGACGCGCCCGCCTACATCAAAAGCCTGAAGGAGGCGGGCGACTCAAGCATGCTCCACTTCGAGCTGTACGAATCTCGGCCCGAAGTTTCGGAAAAGTACCTCGGAGGAAATTGGTTTGGGCCTGGAAAACCCGAGGGGCTGCTCGACCCCACTGGCCGACTCGTCGCCATCTCAAAGGAATCGCACTATTAACTTTTTTGTCCAGATCTCGCCAGTTGACGGTGACGGCTCACTCCAGCAGCACGAGGCCGAAGAGCGCGACTCCTTTCGAGTAGGAGTCGAGGACCGAAAGGTCGTATCCTGCCCGCTCCAGGGTACCGAAGACGTCTATCCCGCAGGCTTCCATGGAGGGCCTCACCTTCTCCTTGTGCCTGCAGTTCCTGGCCTCGAAGGGGTCGATTACGTCTTTCTCCTCGGGGATGCAGGTGGCGCAGAAGGTGCAGGGAAGGGCGTTGAACCCGAAGGCCTTGTAGTACCCGGAAAGGAAGGCACACCTCTCCAGCTGGAATACCGTCTCGTGGACGATGTTGATCGAGTCCCAGAGGTGGTGGTGAAGGCGCTCGGGTGAAACGTCGTCGTCCGGCTTCGCCTCGAACCGAGCGATGACGCCCACCCTGTACTCCTCCAGCACCTTTCGGGTCTCCTCGGGCGTCGGCGAGTAGGGCGGGCATCCCAGGTGCTTTCCGTACGCCTTGCACCCGTACCTGCACTTGAGCCTCACCCAGTTTGCCACCACTACGTCCTCTGCAGAGATGGGTTTGAGGTCCGGGTGGACCTCACCGAGCTTATGGAGGAGAGTTTCCAGATCCATCTTGATGGTCATTAGTTTCCGAGTATTTGATCTTGGATGCGCTGTGGCAGATCAGCCAGGTTCGTCCTCACCGGCCGGCCGTAATGCTGGGCCAGAATCCATGGATCGTCAGAGTAAAAGGGGTACATGAAATCCGCAGGAGCCCCGGTATAATTTATTCGGGCCGGAGGGCCGATGGGCTCAGACCCGAGCCACGCGATGCCTGCGAAATCGACCTCCTCGGTGCCGTTGTCGACGGGCTCCAATGTGCCGTTGACCACCTTCATCCCGGTGGGCACGCCTCCCCAGCTCCACAGGCCGCTTCCACCGTCTTCAGTGCTGACTGTCGGCTGGTAGGGGAGGTTCTTAAGCCAGGACTGTCCGAAATCTCCGCCGATGCTCACCGGCTCCGCGCCGGAGGCGGCAGTGCTGGCCGCGAGGAGCGCCAGAATTGAAAGTATGATAACCGTTCTCATAAACAAAACCCCACTGTACCCTATGGAGGTTACTCTCATCCCTACCGATAAAAGTCTTTCGACATCCGACGGCCCTTCTGCACTTCCCGCTTTACTCGATCTTTCTTGCCGCCAACTCGATCGCCCGGATCAGGCTGTCCTTTGGGATTATGGTGGCCACGGGTATTGAGAGGAGCTTTTCAACAGTCGGGCTGACGATTGGGGCGCAGACAAGGGCCGCGGCCCCGTCCCTCTCAGCCCGGACGGCGGCCACGATCGCCTCCTCGATGTTGGTGGCCGAGTACTCCCGGAGGACCAGGAGGCGGTCGCCGATCTTCATCCTCTTCTCCTTGATCTCGTCGAGGACCGGCCGGGCTGCGATGACGGCGATGAATCCGGTGTCGGAGCCTTCGATCTCCCTTATGGTCTTCACGATCTGCCGAAGGGTCGTTATGTTCGGCTCCCGGTGGCCGGACATGATCTTGTAAAGGGTGCTCTGGGGTATGGCGGAGATCTTGCTGAACTCTCTCGCGCTCATGCCCAGCTCCGAGAGGACCTCTCTAAGCGAGTCGCGCAGCTTCTCGTCGGACATGAAGGCGGCTCTCATCAATCTCTCCGCATATGTCATCTTATTGTAGAATATCTTTCGATTATTAGTACTTTTGGGATTATATATCGACCTGGCCGGAAAATGCTTTATACGGACCTTTCTTTCCCTCCGATGGTGATGATATTTGAGGAGAGATTTTCTGATCGCAGCCCTCGCGGTCGGCCTTGTGGCGTTGATCGCCCTCGGCTGCATCGGCACCGATGAGGAGAAGAAGATCACGACCTTGCGCATCGGCTACCAGCCGAGCACCCATCAGGTCGCCGAGATGGTGGCGATGGAAGAGGGCTGGTGGCTTGAGGACCTGGCGCCCTTTGGGATCGAGAAGGTCGAGGACTTCGAGTTTCCCTCAGGGCCCCCTGAGATGACGGCGATGCTCGGGGGACACCTGGACATCGCCTACGTCGGGGCAGCTCCGCCCATAAGCGCCATCGCCCAGGGGCTTGACGCCAAGATCGTGGCCGCGGTCCAGAAGAACGGGTCGAACCTCGTCGTCAGCCCCGACGTGGAATATGAAGGGCCCGAGTCCCTCGGAGGACTATCGGTTGCGACATTCCCACCGGGATCCATCCAGGATACAGTCTTAAAGAAGTGGCTTAAGGATAACGGCGTCAATCCCGAGGAGATCGACATAAAGTCGATGGGGCCCGGTGACGCAGTCACCGCCATCACCGCAAAGGCCGTTGACGCAGTATTCCTCCCCCACCCATCGCCCTCCATCATCGAGCTTGAGGGGAACGGCAAAGCGGTGGTCGCCTCCGGAGAGATGTGGCCAAACCACGCCTGTTGCTGTCTTGTGGTCAGCGGGAAGCTCATGAGAGAGGAGCCGGAGCTGGTGGAGCAGATAATAAGGACCCATATCAAGGCCACCGAGTTCGTCAACGGGAACCCCGAGAGGGCGGCTGAGATCTACTCTGCCAAGACCGGCCAGAACCTGACGATAGTAGAGCACTCCATAGAGAATTGGGACGGCGCGTGGATCAGCGATCCCCACGTGATCATACCTTCGGTCGTCGAGTACGCCAGGGTCGATTACGAGCTGGGATACACCGGCGAGAAGCTTCTGACCGAAGATGACCTCTTCGATACAAGCTTCTACGACAGGGTGACGAGCTGAAAAGATAAGGAGAACAGAAGACGAGCAAAACGGGAAGAAAAAGATGAGCCGATCGGAGTTGAGCATCAGCGAGAGGGCGAGAGAGGAGCTGGCAGATCACAGCGTCGAGACCCTGTCGGTGATGGCATTTGTCGTCGTATGGCAGCTTCTAGCGATGGCGATCGACAATCCATCGAAGCTGCCGAGCTTCCTCCAGGTGGCTGAGGCCTTGCTGCGCCAGTGGCAGATAATCCTCTGGGTGGACCTGCCGGTGAGCCTGATCCATTTCCTGATCGGCATGGGGGCGGGGCTCCTCGTGGCCCTCCCCATAGGCATGGCCATGGGCTGGTCCAGGGTTGCCGACAGGATATTCGATCCCATCGTTGAGCTGATAAGGCCGATCCCCCCCCTCGCCTGGGTTCCCGCCGCCATAATCTGGTTCGGACTTACGCCCCAGGCTGCGGGGTTCATAGTCTTCGTTGGGGCGGTATTTCCGATGCTGATCAACTCCTACGTCGGCTTTCGGTCCGTACCTCGGGTCTATGTCGAGTCGGCGATGGTTCTTGGATGTACCAGAAACCGGGACCTGATCAGGTACGTCGCATTCCCCTCGGCTCTGCCCTCCATCGCCGCGGGGATCAGGATCGCCATGGGAATAGCCTGGATGTGCATCGTCGCCGCCGAGATTTTCGGGACGAGCAAGAATAGCGGACTTGGTTACAGGCTATTCTTCTTCAAAGACCTGCACTCGATGGAACTTGTCTTCCTCTACATGATCGTCCTCGGCCTTCTCGGCCTGCTCATCGATCGGACCTTCCGCTTCGTCGTCCAGAAAAAGCTTCTCCGCTGGCAGGAGGGGCTGAGGCAGAATTAGGCGAGAGGGGACCTACCCTCATTTGGCTCCCGAAGCTTCATTTTTAGATCCATTCCGATCCGTATTTCGTCTCACCCATCGTCAGGATATTTAAGCCAAAAGGCTGATCTCATGATGGAAGTGAGATCAGATGTTGATATCCACGACTCCAAGCGTTGAGGGAAGACGCATTGTGAAGTACTTCGGAATCGTTAGCGGCGAGGCGATCCTCGGTGCAAACCTCTTCAAGGACCTCTTCGCCGGGATCAGGGACATAGTCGGCGGCAGGTCCGGAGCTTACGAGAAAGAGCTGCGGCGGGCCAAGGAGATCGCCCTCCAGGACATGGAGGAAGAGGCAAAGAAGCTCGGCGCAAACGCAATTCTGAGCGTCGACCTTGACTACGAAACCGTAGGCCAGACCGGCGGGATGCTGATGGTCTCCGCCAGCGGGACCGCAGTCCTGGTGGAGTGAGGATCGCTCAAGCCGAGAAAAACTAAACAAAAAACAAAAACGAAGATAAGAGGGGATCTCAGGGAAGCTCCAGAGTCCCTGCGATCCGAAGTTTTGTACCCTCCAGGTAGTGGATCACGGCTTTGTCCCCTGGTCGGTAGACGAGGGATTTTTCCAGCTCCAGTTTTAGAAGGGGGCGTCTCCAGTCCTCTCCGGACTCGACCGAGACGACCTTCGCCGGGACGAACTGCATCCAGTGGCCCAGGTGCAAGACCATCCCCTCTTTGAGGGGCGCGGGCCAGTAGCTGATCAGCTCCGCAGGAGCCGATAAGCTTGATTCCGACTTGAGGGAGTCGTCGCTGGCCAGGACGGCGCCCCGGTCCAGCTCCTCGGCGTCTATGTTTTTGAGGGCGATTCCCGCCCTGTCGCCCGCCCGAGCCCAGTCGAAGTCGTCGTCGTGCTTCTGGATCGACCGAACCATTGCCGTCTTTTCGCCGGGAAGGACCTTCAAGGTCTCGTGCTTTCTGATAACGCCCTTGGCCACCGTCCCGAGGATGACGGTTCCGATCCCTCTGACGTTGAAGAAGTGGTCGACGGGGATCGCGCCTCCCTTCTCGTCCGGAGATGGTGGCTCCTCAGCGAGACGGTCTGCCTCTGAGAGGAGCCTCTCCCGGAGAGCGATGGGGTCGTCATCGATCTGCTCGTACCCCTCCAGGACCGTGCCCTTGGCGATCGGCGCGATCCGGCCGGGGTCGAGGTAGTTTCGGAGGATTATGTAGCCCTCTTTGATCCCGAGAGACTGGAGCATTATCACGCTCTCGCCGAAGGTGGCGTCGATCGCGTCCACCACCAGGATCGCCTTCCTCGCGAGGGACGTCGCAAAGAAGAGGGGCGCGAGCCGCTCCGGGTATCTCGTGGGCTCGATGATGGTGACGGTGCTCTCGCCCCGTTTCAAATTGTAGAAGGTGATGTCGGTGGAGGTGCCCTTCTTCCCGATATCTTTTGCGTAGCCCTGGGGACCGAGCACTGCCACGTTCAGATTTGCCATAGATGGGCGGAGACGGCCTCTCTGATAATAAGGCTTTGCTGTCTCTTTGAGTTTTTCTGACGCCGCCTATTCTCGGCTATCCCTTCGATATCTCTTTATCTCCGGTGGCTCCACAAACGACCCGAATACAGATTTCAAGAGGGAATCGAAAGGTGTGCGAGACGAAGGAGACTCCATTAACCGATGGCAGAGGATGTGCCCCATCCCTGAAGGCGATCCTGGCGTTCGAGGAGAATATCAGAAGGAGGGCCGACAGGATCGGAGAGCTTCTCCTGATCGAGGTGGTGCGGGCCGGACCAGGCGGCATGGAGTGCGATAAATTCGACCGCGAGGACCCCCTGCCGTTCAGAATCGATCCGCCTAACGGTGCTTCAGAGGGCGTCTCGTGGCACCTGACCCTCTCTTACGGCGGGCCGGCGGGCGACGCCCTGGGGTCCAGGGCCCGCTGGTACGATAGCGGCGAGATCGCGGCCGAGTGCGTCATCGACGCCCTCGGGCTCGCCGAAGCTCTCGCCTCCGGCAGGCTTGCAAGCTTCTTCGGTGAAACTGCAAGCTGGCTTGAGTCGGAGGTTACACCCCGGGGCCTCGCCACCGAGGATCGGATCAAAGAGGCGGCAGGGATCGCAAGAGATCTGGCCCTTGATCTTGAGAGATTGCGGGACCTCGGAGGGAGCCAGGATCTAGATAAAATGACGGAAGGTGATCGCGATCTGCGGAGCTGAGCTTCCCGACTCCCTGGAGGAGCTCCTCGCAGAGGGGGAGAAGAAGGGAAAGAAGGGAGGAGAGACACGAGTCCGAAAAGGCTCCTCTGACGGCTCAAACGAAAACGAGGACCGACGGGATTGAAACATCGCTTGAGAAAAGCTTGTATCAGGGCCCTCGCCCCGTCGGACTTGGGGTTTGGGCCAGGCCTTGCGCTGGCAAGGCCCTTTTCCGTAATGATCGGCCGGATGAACGATTGATCGGAATTTTGCAGAACGGACTGGGGTTTACTTCCACCAGACGGCTGCGGTCATGATGATCAGTATCATTCCCGAGAGCTCTATCAAAGGCTCAATGCTCAACTTGTTCGCATCGCTGTACACGGCGGCCAAAAGCAGCAGAACGCTGCCCACAAAGAGTGGATACCGCAGCTGACGGGCATTGATATATCGACTAATAAGCGATCACCGACTCGGGTTCGTGCCTTTTCTTATAAGATACTTTTCGGTTGAGCTTCCCCTTGAAAGGGAAGCGGAAGGGGCAAATGTAGTATGTCGCCTATAAACGTTTTGGTACATGATACGCGATCCTAGACCGCCAGCATCCTCTCGATGGCGCCCCGAGCCCGGTCCGCGATCTTCTTTGGCACCTCCACGCGAGGCTCCAGGGTCTCCAGGGCGGATAGGACCTTCTCAAGGCTCGTCTTCTTCATGTCAACGCAGATTGCTTTTTCGCTGAGGGGGTAAAACTCCTTTTCCGGGTTCTCCTGCTTCAGCCGATAGTTCATCCCGACCTCGGTCCCGATGATGAACTCCCGGGCAGGACTATCTCTTGCATGTCTTGCTAACCCGGAGGTGCTGTAGACGTAATCCGCCAGGTCGATCACCTCTGGCCTGCACTCAGGATGGACGAGAAGCTCGGCCTCGGGGTGGAGGGCTCGTGCCCGCCGGACGTCTTCGGTGGTGTACCGATCGTGGACGTAGCAGTAGCCGTCCCAGGTTATGATCTTCTTATCGGTGAAGCGAGAGACGTACCGTCCCAGGTTCCTGTCGGGGACGAAAAGGACCGTCTCCTCATCGAGGGAGGCTACCACCTCGATCCCGTTGGCAGAGGTGCAGCAGATGTCGCTTTCGGCCTTGACATCGGCGGAGGAGTTGACGTAGCAAACGACGGCGGCACCGGGATGTTCGGCCTTGAACTCCCGGAGCTGTTGGCCTGTTATCATGTGAGCCATGGGACAGCCAGCCCCGGCCTCGGGCATGATCACCCTCTTCTGAGGGGAGAGGATCGCCGCAGTCTGGGCCATGAAGTCGACGCCGCAGAAGACTATCACATCGGCCTCTTCTCTGGCGGCGGCGCGAGAGAGCTCCAGGGAGTCGCCCCGCAGGTCGGCGACGTCCTGCACCTCGCCGGGCTGGTAGTTGTGGGCGAGTATGACAGCGTTTCGTTCCTTCTTCAACCTCAAGATATCATCGGCGAGCATGATTGGAAGGCAGTGAGGGAGGATTAACCTTAAAAACGCTGCCCTTGCCCCGGAGAGGGCGAGGCACAGGGTTGGGGCGATCTTTCAGTTCTCGGGCTTCTTTCGCCTCTGACGCTCGTCCTTTCGCCGCTCTGCCCGGTACTCTTTAATCATCCCCTCAAGCCACTCGGTCTTCTGCCTTGCCACCCTAATCTGCCTTCGCTCGGCCCACCTCGCCAACGCCTCCTCCAGCTCCTCGGGATCGATGAGGGCGACGCCTGCAACCTTTCTCACCGGCACCTCGCGACTGGAGATGACGGGTACATTCCCGTCCATAAGATAGCCCTCCACGGAGGCCTCCATCTCGGTCTCGATGATCACCGCCTCCACCTCCCACTCGATGAAGAGGTCTGCGGTGTTGGGGCCTCCACCGCTGGCGTCCAGGAGGCGGACTACGTCCCCCTTTCCGATCTCCAGCTGCTCGGCCGCTTCCAGGAGCGCCTCTCGTGAGAAGGAGGCGACCTCCTTCACCGATCTACCCACCGCCTCCTCTTCCAGCTCTTCGGCCTTCTTGGCCCTTTTGAGCCTCGCCTTTAATTTACGGTTTACCTTTCTCTCCTGCCGGAGGAGGCCGCGGAGCCTATCGATCTCTTTCTCCCTGATCCTGATCTCCTGGTCCCTTTTGATCTCCCGGCGGGACTTGTCCTTCAGCCTCTCGATCTTCCCCTCCAGGCGTCGGCGCGTCTCCTCATCCTTCGCGAGCTCTCCTTTCAGCTCCTCAGCGTATTCCCTCAGCCGCCGGATCTGGTCTGCCTGGCGCCTGTTCTCCGCCATCAGGGCTGCGATGTCCGAGTCGACCGGAGCCTCGGCCACCCTCGGGGCCGTCGGCTCCTCGGGCGTCGGCGTCGTCATGCCCGATATCGCCTGATCTATGGATAGGCCCCTCACCACCAGGGCCTTCACCTCTTCGGGGTCGAGGCCTGGAGGACACTTTTTTTCGACCTGCTGGAACTTGTTTTTGTACTTCTTGTAGGCGCTGGCGGCCGCGGCGAGGGCGTCGCGCTCGTGGTCGTTTTTGTAGCCGTACTCCCTGGCAAGGGCGATCTTCTCCTCGGACGAAATGTCGCTTCCCGGCGAATAGAGAACGGCGGAAAAGGAGCGCTTCACCTTCTCGACGGCCCCGGGCGTGGGAAAGACGTCGGTGGCCACCACCAGGGTTTTTCCCCTCTCCGCCAGCCACTCGATCACGTCCGGTGGCGACATGGCCCTCGCGCTGAGGAGGTCGACCAATTCCCCCCTCAGGTTCAGGGCGGCGATCCCTGTGGTGGTCCCTGGATCGATCCCGGCGATGATGTAGCCTCGCCTCGAGCGTAGCGGCTCGAACTTGAGCCTTGGCCGCTCCACCCCCTAGACCCTGATCTGGGCGTCACCTCGATAGCCTGAACGGAGATGGACCTCGCTTCTAGGAGCCTCCACCACGAACTCGCTTCTGATGTAGCCTCCGATCCCCTCCACAGACCTTGCGCTGAACTGGTGCCCTTCCTCGCGGAGCTTCTCCTCCACCTCCCGAGAGAGGGACTTCACAGACCCGTGGATCTTGCGGGTGTACCGCTTCTGGCTCCAGCCGCCCCGTCCCGGGGACCTTCGGCGGCTGACCTTGATCCAGGTCCGATCCTCGAAGGCCGAGACTGAGTGGCCGACTCCCCTTGAGGCGAGGCGGGCGCAGGTCTCGGCCTCGTCCATGGGATTGAGCCGATCAAAGGATATCCCGTGCCAGCGGGCGATCTTGACGAGGGCCTCGGGTCTCTCTCCTCCCGTCACCTGGACCAGCATCGTTTTTGGCGGCATCTGCCTCAAGAGCCTGACGAGATCGGTCCTGCTGGCGGCCAGCTCGTGGACGTTGTCGGTCGCCACCATCTCCGGAGCCATCTGTCTGATCAGCCTGATCAGCTTCTGCCTGCTGATCATCGTGTGGCGCTCTTCCCTCTCCCCCTCGAGGACGAAGAGGGCGTAGCTTGGGGCCCGCTTGCTCTTGGGCGAGCCGCTTGCGATATCCACTCCATAGATCAATCCTGGGATGGCATCACCTCAAGACGAGCCCATTTCTCGTTTCCCTTTCTCCCCCTTTTCTTCTCCCTCGTTCTCGCCCACCTTCCCTTCGCCCAGAACGAAGGCGAGGGCCTCTTCAGGCTCAAAATCTAGACGGTACTTCCGCTGGAAGTGGTCGACGACGTTCTTCAGGTCCCTTTCTAGAAGTTCCAGGGCCTGGGGATGGGTCCTGGAAACGGCCTGGGGCCAGTCGATGATGACGATCTCTCCGTCTTCCCGGACCAGGACGTTGTAGGGGCTGAGGTCGGCGTGGATGATATCCTTTCCCCAGGTGGCGACCACCTCATCCAAAATTATTTCAAGACATTCTTCCGGGTTTTCAAGATCAACCTTGTAGAGCTCCACCCCACCCGTGTGCTCCATCACCACTACGTGGTGGCTGAGGGCGACGGGCCTGGGCACCGAGACCTCGGGAAAAAGGTGTTTCAGGGTTTTGAACTCCTTTGCCGCCCCGAGCCTTGCGGCGTGGATCCAGGCGCACCGGGGCAGATCTGTGAGATGGTCTCTAACCCTGCGGACGTGCTTGAAGCTCGTCCCGCCCTGGCGGTGGAACTTGACCGCGAGGGGCAAGTTCCCCTCTGTCGCTTCAGTTGCCTCTTTCGCCGTCACTGCGGCGCCCATCTCCGTGCCCCCGGCAGCAGGGATTCGGCCCAGGGCCTCGTAGACGACCGACTCCTTGCCGACGCCCAGAAGTGCGCCCAGGGAGACGACGACGTCTCTATCGACGAGGTCGGATAGTGCGATCAGGTCGTAGGCGGCAAAGCCTATCTGGTAGCCCTCGTAGGGCTCCCAGGTTTTGAAGACCAGCTTCTTGTCCACCAGCCTCGATAGGCCTCCGCTCACGGCCTTGGGGGAGAGGCGGCCTTTTGCCATCAAGTCCTCCGCCGGGACCCACTCGCAGTGGCGCATCCCCCTCTCGATGGCCTTGAGGAGGGTGATCTCCTTTCTATCCAGTTTCAGGAAAGTCTCTGCCAGGTTCTCCACGAGCAGTTATTTGTCGGTTATAATTAAAATTGATTGCCCCATCCGACTGAAGGCCCGGTCGCCCCGACCAGGCCCCCTTGGCATTCTCACTTACTGGTAGCCCTTCCACTTCGCCTCCAGGTCCGGGTCCTGGAGGGTCTCCATCACGTAGTCGGAAAACTCGGCCCCTGTCGCCCCATCCGACCGGCCCGTGAGGATGACCTTCTTCTCGTGCTGGCTGCAGATGTCAAGAGCCATCTCGAGCCGTCTTGCCTTCTCGGCGAAGCCTATGTGGGAAAGGAGCATCACCGCCGCCCTCATCATGCTGGAGGGGTCGGCATACTGGGCACGTCCTTCCTCCACCATCCTCGGGGCCGAGCCGTGGATCGCCTCGAACATGGCGTACCTCTTCCCGATGTTGGCACTTCCCGCGGTCCCGACTCCGCCCTGAAGCTCCGCGGCCTCGTCGGTGATGATGTCGCCGTAGAGGTTCGGGAGGACTACGACCCCAAACTGGGTCCGGCGCTTGGAGTCGACGAGCTTTGCCGCCATTATGTCGATGAACCACTCGTCGAGGTCGATGCCGGGGTACTCCTTGGCGACGTTTCTTGCCACCTCCA
>JBFESM010000015.1:0-18439 GCA_041548445.1 Methanothrix sp.
GGAGACGAGCTTCATCATCAGGACCGGCCCCACGGCGACCGTGAGGTTCAATGTCTTCTCTTCCAGGATCCTCTTCAGTATCTCGGTGACGAAGCCGTGATGGCCGCGAGATCCGTCGTCGGTGCAGACGAAAAGCTCGTCGGAGACGGCCCTCATCTCCTCCTCCAGGATTATGCGGTCAGCGGTCTTGGCCCCTATTATGCTGATGATCCGGTTCCCAGCCCTCTTCAGCCCTCGGGCGATGGGGTAGAGGACGGCGACGCCGGTTCCGCCTCCGACACAGGCCACGGTCCCGACCTTCTCAAGGTGGGTCGGCTGGCCCAAGGGGCCGACGGCGTCCTGGTATGAGTCGCCCTCCTCCAGACCCTTGAAGATCTCTGTGGACTTGCCGACGACTTTGTAGATCACGGTAATGGTCCCACGCTCCGGGTCCGCGTCCGCCATGGTGAGGGGAATCCGCTCTCCCCTCTCGTCGGCCTTGAGGATCACGAACTGGCCTGGCTTCGCCTTCTTTGCGATCAAAGGCGCCTCGATCTCGTTTAGAATCACGTTCCCGCTTGCCATCTCCTCTCGCCTTACAATCTCGTGCATGCCAAACCCACCGCCTTTTCTCCTGCTTTCTGCCGCTATGGCGATTTAACTCCGTTTTATTTCGGCTTAAGAAAAGTTTTTCGGGCGGTAGGTGAAAGGGGGGTCCCGGGTCAAAGATAACGGCCACAGTTTGGAAGTGTCAGCTCGCCTCCTCTGAGGGGTGGCGGGGGAGCGCGGCTTTGGGATCATGGCCTTCTGCCAGCCATCAGGGCGATGCAGAGGTACTGCCAGACGACGAAAACCCGGTCGAACCCGGCCTCCCTCCACCAGCCCGCCTTCTGGCCCTTGCTCGCATAGTAATGTACCTCCTCATTCGACCTGAGTCTCGATACGAAACCGGAAAGCTCCGGATCCTCGATGAGAGCATTCCTCGCCGCCATGAGTTCCTCGAACCAGCCGACCAGGTCGCTCTCCTCCTCCGCGTAACCCTCGACGGCGATCAGCCACCCTCCGGGCCTCAGAAGTCCGAAGCACTTCTCGATGGCTATTTTGTAGCTAGCGAAGTCGAGGTGCTCCAGGACCAGGGTGGAGACGACGGCGTCGAACTTCCCGGCGCCAAGGCCGAGGTCCCAGCCCTCGGCAGCGAGGTCGCAGATCCTCGATCCGATCACCGAGCCCGGAGAGATCGCATTGATCTTCTCTTCCGCAGCCTCGACCATGGAGGCGGAGCCGTCCAGAATAAATACCTTCGCGCCAACCGACCTCTTCAGGATCGCGGCAGAGGCGTTCCCGGTGCCGCATCCCAGGTCCAGAACCCTCGGGCTTTTGCCAAGGAGACGTTCCAGGGCCATCGCCGTCGTCTCTATGGCGGTCTCGTACTCGGGGACGACCGTCGACTGGTAGAGGTCGTAGGCGGCAGCGTGGCGATCGTAACATCGGATGGTGGAGTCTTCGGGCATCTTCTCCTCCCTTTCTTAATCTCCGTTCTTATATCCGATTCTTTTCGAGTCCTTCGATTCCCGTCGCTTCTCTTCGATTCCCTTCGCCTCTTTTTCTCTTTTCTTATGGTCGGTCTTCGCCTCTTTCCCTTTCGGCAAGGTTCAACCGGATGAAGATGAGGGGCGCGATGGCCGCAGACCACAAGCCGATCAATGCGTACCGCAGGTAACGCAGGCTGTAGCCGAGAAGGTCCGGGTCCCTGGGAAAGATCGAGCCGAGCCCCTGCCAGAGGACGATCACGCCTGCCAATCCCACGACGACGCGAAAAAATCGCTTCCAAAATCTCCCGCCAGCGTCAAAGCCGCCCCGGCTGAAGAGCCAGATGCGACCCGCCCCAAGACCGAAGAGGGCTCCCGAGGGCGATACCAGCGCCTCGAACTCAAAAGGGTCCAGGTTTCCGATCTCTGGATGGTCAAAAAGTGCGTTGGAAACCCAAGCCTCTGGAAGTTCAAAGTCCCCGGTCAGGGCCAAGACCAGCCCGCCGAGGGCGATCATACCTATGGACGTGAGGAAGACCGCACCGATCTGGGCGCCAATCCTTTGGCCGTCGAACCAGGATTTGACCCTCGCCTCCTGAGATATGAATAGCCAGATTCCGACAGCGCTGAGAGCCCAGCCCAGGAGGACGTCAAGGAGGAAGTGGACGCCCAGAACCAGGCGCGATAGGCCGATCAAGAGGATGAGGGGGATGACGAAAGCCAAGATCAAAACGCGCCTGAAGGTGGCGGCGATCAGGCCGAAGATGGAGGCCGGGACTTGAGAATGGAGGGAGGGTGCGCCGAAGAGGGTCTCGGCAGCCAGCCCCTGAACCCTGGGGTCGTACCAGTAGGGGCGCGGAAGGTGGAGCGCCCATTTGAGGATGACGTTGGAGCCGCAGGCGAGTAGAAGCATCACACCCACCCGAAAGCCCAAGGAGGCATTTACGGCCCAGTAAAGGATCGGCATCGCCAGGAGGTAAAATTCCTCGCTTCCCAACAAGGTGAAGAGCTTCATCGGCGCGTAGATCCAGTCGCCGAGGCTCTGGAGCTGCAGTATCAGGTTCACGCCGTCGTTCAGTATCGGTTCTATCATGAGCCTACGCCCCTTCTTCGACTCGATTTCGAGGTAGATCGGGACTCGAGCTCTTTCTATTTTTCGCCCGCATTACCATCTGTCAATTTGGATCCGGTGAAGGTAGAAAGACGACACGACCGCCTCGACCTTTTAAAGAGTCCGCCATCATAAAAATAAAGGGCCCCGACCGATCGGCCGGGGATTGATCTTCGTGCTCTGAAGGCTCAGAGGAGCTTATCCCTCTTTGACCTCAATGCACTTTGGGCACTGGTTTTCTTTTATGTACTCGAGCTCCTTTCCGGGATTGGTCTGGACGGTCTCGTTCACGTAAACGACACCATCCAGCTGCCGCAGCTCCTCGACCTGATATATCCTCGGACCGTACTGGTACCCGGTCTCGTTGAGCCACCAGTTCGGGTATCCACCAAGGACAGTCGTCTCGTTCTCGAAGTCGTTGATCATGCCGTTGCTGTACTTGACGATGAGCCGGTCAGCGAGAATCCACCAGTCGTCGAGGACCGAAAGGGCGTTTTCATTGCAGGTCTCTGTCAGAAACTCGCGACACGCCTCGGTGCCCTCGGTTTTGTTTATCTCTTGAGCTTTCCTGTCGATCTCGGTCTGCTTTGAGAGTTCTTCAGCCTCTATCCGCCTCTGTTCTTTCTGGATATCCTCGATCATGGAGTCGTAGCCTAGGCAGGCCCAGTTGGTCACGAAGTTGAAGGCCCACCAGGCCGAGTTCCTGTCAAAGACAGACCTGCTGCCGATGCTGAACTCTTCTGGCAGGGAGTTGACACCGGCACGGATCGGGATGTAACAGGTCTCGTAGGGCTGAGCAAACCCGAACCAGCAGACTCCGCCGATGGGGTCGGGAAGCCAGCTTCGTCCCTGGGCGACGTAGCTGTAGCTGCAGAAGAAGGCCGAGACAGGTCGGGGCCAGGCGCCGGGTCTGATCTCGCCGGGATTGAAGGGCGTGTGGTCGTCGAAGGGTCCGCGGTTCCGATAGGGGTTTCCGTAAGGTCCTGCCGCCATCCCCGCCGTCAGGTCGAAGACTGTGCCCTCGTAGTGGTCCCGGAAGATCGATAGGACTTCTTCAGTTCCGAGTTTCTCGTCGGGCCTCACCGAGAAGGGGTAGTCACGCGACCAGGTGTCCTCGACGTAAGGGCTGAAGTTCCGGGACGGAGTTATCCGGCTGTAGACGCTCCAGACACGGGCGAGCGAGTAGTAAGGGTGAGAGTACTCGCCGGTGGAGACCGTCTTCAGCCAGTCGAGGGGTCCCTCAAGCTCATAAGGACTCCACCAGCCATTATCCTGGGCCACCTGGAAGAGGTTCTCAGAGTAGAGCATCTCGGGATCTGAGGCGTTCACGTCCCGGATCCTGAAGGTGTTCGATGCCGCGAAGACCTCCCCGTCGTCGACCTTCTTTGCCACCCACAGCCCTCCGCCACTGCTGTTCGGATCGTAGGCGGTGCCGCAGGCGTTGGGATCGTAGCCGCACATCTCGATCACCCACGCCTCCTTCGGGTCTGCGAAGAGGAGGGTCTCACCGGTTCCGTAGTATCCGTAATCGTCGATCAGGGATCCCACCAGCTCGACGGCCTCTTTCGCACCGGTGCACCTCTCAAGGGCGATGTTGGAGAGCTCAGAGCTGTAGAAGATCCGCTTTTTCGGCTCAAAGTTCGGCTGGACCTTGGCGTAGTCGGTGCACTCACCGCACATCAGCTGGTGCTCGTTCATTATCCCGTAGCTGGCGGTCAGGTAACCGTAGGTGTGATCGACCTCGGGGATGTAAACGACGTCCGGATGATCGGTCTTTGCGCTGTGCGTCGGCTCATCCGAGCCCGAGTTCGGGTCGAATTGCACCTCTCTCTGTGAACCGTTCGGGTGGTCTGCTGCCGGCACGTAGACGACCTTGGTGTCGTCCTCGGTCAGGTTGTGGCCGAGAACGCCGCGGCCGTACCCGTCGTTCGTATGGCCGACGTACATCGAGCCGTCGTCGCTGGCTCCGGGGGTCACGATGAAGGTGGTGCACCCCTGAGACGTTGCAGACAGGATCAAAAGGATCGCCAGAATGGCAGACGTTCTGAAGGATTTGCATCCTGAATTCATAATTCCTCCTTTATTTTCAAGGTGATCGGCTTCATTATCCGATATTTTTCGAAGATCCGATAATCGAGTTTGGACTAATCATCCTCTCCTGGGGTATTCGAAGACGAAAATTCGAGTTCGTCGAGCTGAGGATAAATGTAGCTCACCCAGCAAAGAGCGACCAGGGAAGTGCCGTAGAGATTTTTGACCTCAAAACAGTTGACTGTGAAGCTCTCATCGAAGAATTCGTACTCGTCGGTGCTGTAGCGCCTCTCGCACTCCCCCAAAAGCGAGACGTTCAGCATCTCAAAAGCTTCCTCTCTCGCCTCTTCTATCGATATCGTCTGGGAACTGTTGTACCTCTTTTCGTACTCTGCAGCAAATCCACCGATCTGCTCACCATCCGATATTCTCCTGACCTGGATCCTTCCGACGCCGGTACAGAGCACCTCGCCCTTCTCGCCGTTCACCGAGGCCATGATCACCTCAATGACGGCGCCGTGATGGAAGAACTTCTGGGCTTCGTCTATTGGGATCTCCACCGATTCCGGCGGCAAAACCGAGGTGTAAGGAACCACGTTGAAGTTTGCGATCCCCGCCTCCATCAAGGCGAGATCGTAAGATCCGGTCTCCCAGGGGTCGTCGCCGGGACCGATATCTGTGTCGCCACTGCCCGAGGTCACAAAGTAGTGCATCGGTATCCTGTTGCCAAACAGGGTGTCGGATACCGCACCCGAGTCGTCACTCATCTCCACACTCTCAGCAAAGGCCTGGTTTGCTATCAGCAGAACCAGGAGCGCCATCGATAAGCGGAGCGCTACGGCTTCAATTCGTCGCATGAGTCTCTTCCTCCAATATCTTGTCTTTCGAAGAGATGATTAATAGCCTTTGGGGTATTTTTCGAAATAATATAATTTACGATAACTTTATACAAATCAATTATTAAAATGGTCGACTTATCTGAGCCGCCTGGACCATAAACTTTTGTATTTTCGATCTCAATGATCCAGTTGAGGCTCTCTGAAGAAGGTATCGAAAGTCAACGTTGAAGCTCTCACCCGACAGGGCAGATCTTCAACTTCAACGTGGCTGGCCTCCCAAATTTTGAGGTGACAGGGATGAAACAAAAGGAATGTTCGGCGTCGAAAGCCGGATCGGATCGGTGCGTGCCCGCCAGCATCGCCCGATATCGGCGGTGGGTTCGAGCGGCATTAACTATGGTGACGATTTTTTTTGTCGCGATCTCGCCGGGATCTGCTGCCCCTGCGAACTGGGTCCAGATGAACAACGACGGGTTCTTTGGCTACGCCCCGACCGACACGTCTACAGAGCTCTTCGTCTTCGGGTCGGAGCTTTACGCCTATGACGATCACGGCCTCTACAAGATGAAGCTTGACCCCTGCCTCGAATGGCTCCAGCTCTCGGTCCCAGTCTCGCCGGGAGGCTGGAGCTTTCATCCCCTGGGGTCGGTTCTCTACCTTTCCGGCGGGCCAAACCAGCTCTGGATGATCGGCGAGGGCGAGGCCTTCACCGGCTCCAGTTGGAAGACGGTGGCATCCAACGGCCTCGCCAGCGGATCTGCCGTGGTCCCCATGGCTCTCTTCAAGGGCCAAATCTACGCCGCCGTCTACCCGCCGACAAAGAGCACCTTCGAGATCTGGCGATCGCCTGACATCGGCAAGACGACGATGACCTGGACGAAGGCGGTTTCGGACGGGTTCGGCGACCCTCAGAACCACGGGCTCGGATTCGTGGCCGTCTACAACAGCAGGCTGATCGCCGCAACGACGATGACCCGAACCAGCCTCTTCGGCGACCCCGGCGGCTTTGGGACCGGGATCGAGATCTGGGAGAGCGTCACGGGCGATCCCGGAAGCTGGGTCCAGGTCAACGAGGACGGCTTCGGGACCGAGACCGCCATGGTCGGGCCGACGGGCTCATCTTTGCCTTTCAGGACGAATCAGGACGTCGGTGGCTGGGCAGTCTACAAGGGATACCTGTACGTCGGTACGAAATCGCATTACGGCGCCGAGGTCTGGCGCTACGACGGCACCGGGCTTAATGGATGGACCGACGTCACCCCCTCCTGGGCGGGAGTTTCCCAGCTTATGTCCTCGCCGGGCAGGATCATGGCGATGGCAGTCTTCGACGGCCACCTCTACCTCGCCGAGGGCTTCTCCACAGGGAACCTGGCGAAGTACGACGGGACCACTTGGACGACGGTCGTCTCCGGGCCCAACCCCTTCGATCCCTCAAACGGCGGGATCGGATCTATTGCCGTCCTGGACGGCAAGATCTATGTGGCGACGATCCACGCCCCCTATTCCGGCGGCTCCGTCAGGGGAGATCAGGTCTGGGGTTACCCCTATGCATCGTATCCTCCTAAATGCACCACTCCGAGGCTGCCCGACCTACTTTACGATCCGCCGCTCTTCAGCTGGCTCGTCCCAGACCATTTGATCGAGCTGACTTACGTCGTCAAAAACCTTGGACCCGTCCCTGTTGAGGGGGATTACGCCCTCGGCTTTTTCCTGGACGGAGAGCTGGTCCATGCCGAGCCTGGACCGAGGCTCGGTCCCGGCGAGGCGGCGGAGCTATTCTTCTCTCGCGATGTCGGGGAAGGTGAGCACGAAATGACCCTGGTCGTCGACCTGGAAAACGGGGTGGAGGAGGCGGACGAGGAGAACAACGAGCAAACCTTTGTCTTCATCGTGGGGGAGAGGGGCGAAAGCAGGCCTGAACCAGAGCCCGAGCCCGAAGCCGAACCCGGCCAGCGATTCGAACCTGAAGAAGAAGAGGGTGGCAGGGAGGGCGGGTTCTGGCTGGAGGCTGAAGCCGTCTCTCTCTGCATGCGGGGCGTGACCCACGAGCTTCATATTCGCTGGTCGGCGGGCGATTTGCCCACCGAGAACCTGAGGCTGGAGCTGGCCCATCCGGGACGCCGCCCGCCCGAGGTCATCGAGATCCGGGAGCTTGAGGGCGAAAGGACGATCGAGATCAATCAGCCCGACGGCGGGATCATCGAGGTGACCTTGCGGGCCGAGACGCCGCATGGCGAGGTCCTCGCCACCGCCACCACATTCCTTCCGCCCTGCTAGGCAAGGCCGAAAACCTTATTTATTGGAGGAAACTGCAGCTTGCTGTGGGCATGGGCAAATAAATGACAAATGATTTATAATGAGTTTTTATGGATGAAAAGGATTACGTTAGGCTCAATCCACTAGGACGGCACTTATGAGAGCCGGTCGGATGCGATCGACTTCATCCGTGCCGCTCATTCGATCAGCGAAGGAGAAATCAGCTCAATTACGGCAGATCGTCGGAAAAAAATGAGTTGTCGGATCCTTTCGCTTGGCCGGGCTTCGATGTAACCAAATATTCTAAAACTCGCCGATGATAAGCTACCTTTTTTTCCTTATTATCTTGATATCCCCGTTGGACTTTGCAGCCATCTCCTCGGCCACGTTTATGGAAATTCCCAGATCCGACGGCTTTACCCTGTCCCCGTACTCAAAAAATTGGCCGAGGCATTCCATGCCTACCTTCTTCCCATCCTCTTTTTTCCTGAATTCCATGTAAATTTCTTCAACCATTTATACCACCTGTAATACCAGGAATATCGTAGTCGCTTCTCATCCTACCTTCGATCCACGCCACCGACCGTGACAGAAAATTCAGTTGACAGTTTGGCATCAACTTTTGAAATTAATATTGTGAAAACATTATTTAAGGCTTTTGGAACATCCGCGTAAGACGATCATATCTGATATTTATGATGAGAATCCTGAGTTTCTGATCGCAACAACACAAAATGGCGAGACGACCCGAAAAACAGCCAGAGCATTTAATCCGAAGCGCGGGATTACAATTTAGCGCCAAATGAGGTGAATATCATGAGCTTGATAAAATCAACCCTTTGCCTTTCGACTTTCGTGCTGATCCTTTTCGTTTCAATGGCTTTTGGAGCTGCAGCTCAGAATGACGGGATCGCGGCCGACGGTACCACACAGATGCCCGAATTCAGGGCTGGCGTATCCGTGGAGCTGGGGGCGCCGGTCGACCTCGGCCCCCTCAGCGAGCGGGCGAACGTGGTTTACGGATTGATTGAAGAAGATGAGCACCGTCTAATCTGGAGCTTCGGCGATACCGGCGACTGGGCCTTCGTCCGTGCCGACGGCAGGGCGACGGTCGCAAGCCCCGTGGAGTTCGACCTGGAAACGAAGGCGGTCTTGAAAGGAGAGATGGTGGAGGTTTTCAACATGGTTAGCGGCCTGGGGCAGGGCGTCTCCCAAGATCGCTGGACCGAGATAATCGATTTCGCAGCCTATTATTCTCGGGAGGCTGGCACGTACCACAGGATAAGGTACGAGTTCGACCAGGGCTTCGATCTGAAGTTGAAGGTTCCCGACTGCACCGTGGAGGAGGCCTGGATGGGCCTTGAGTCCTGCGACAACTGCGGTGGCTTCTTCTGCTACAAGGATCCCCTGGCTTTCGAGATCGACGGGGAGGAGATCGCAAGCTGCGACAAGTGCGGAACCTGCAGGATAGAGAAGGTGAACTTCGCCGACTTAGTCCGGCCCGGCGAGCTGAACGTCTCCTGCAATAATCCCCACGATCCGAACGCCATGATCCTCGAAGCTCTGACATCGCCCACCCAGAAGAAGTTCGTTCTCTACAGCGATGATTACTCAGTCTTGGCGAACGAGACCACCAGATCCCTAGACCTTGATGCTCTGCGGGATCTTCTAATAGCTTAAGTCAGTCGATGGATGTCGAGACTCTGACCGAACGTATTTTACGCCCGGACCGCAAGACCGGGCCAGGGATTTGATGAGATAAACGGCATCTTGAACGGGATCGACGTCCTGATTCTCCAGAAGACGATAGATGCGGTGGGAAAAGAGCCTGAAAAGGGCAGGTTCACCATCCGGACCAGAACCGAGTGGGCTGGCGGCTGCAGCTGCCGAACCTTCATCGAAAGAGGTTCCGGGGCTGGAGATGAGAAAAAATCGGTAAAGTTCGTCGTCGAGTCCGACGAGCCGCCCGCCCTTTTGGGACGGGACCTTGCTCCAAGCGCCGTGGAGTTCGTCTTACACGCCCTGGCCTCGTGCCTTGCGGTGGGTTTTGTCCTCAGGGCGGCTCCGCTGGGGATCGAGATCGAGGCTCTGGAGCTCTTTATAGAAGGAGATATAGATCTGAACAACTTTTTCGGCATCTCCGAAGAGGCGAGGCCGGGCCTTCAGAATGTATCTGTGAGGTGCGCCATCGGGGCCGATGCCCCACGGGAGGAGATCGAGGCCCTGTGCAAGGAGGTCGTCAAAAGATCTGCGGTGATGAACATGGTCCAAAACCCGGTGCCTGTATCGGTGGAGATGATGGATAGGCGAGAACGCGCCCATTTCTGAGGGCTAGGGAACCGCTAGCTTTTCGATTCGGGCATATCTAAAATACCCCGCATCGGTCATCGGTTAAGACGGGAACCGCGATGTGGAAGCGATCTCGGTAGCAAGTCCGGTGGGATTGGCCTGATCTAAATGGGTACAGCAAGCCGGTCTTGAAATCTGATCTCGTCTATGTAACGCATAACTCGTGTGAAGAACTGCTAGAATATGGGGGGCGGATATATAAAGGCAGATTATTCGCATGGTCCGTCTTTATCCATCTTCTCTCATATTCAGCAGCATCTGCGAAAAGGTAAAATGCCTGTACATCTTTGCACGTCAATGGAGGAGAATGTCATGAAAGTCCTTGTCAGCGACCCTCTCTCGGAGGAGGGCGTACGAAAGCTGGAGACGGAGGCCGAGGTCGACGTCATCACCAACCTCTCACCAGAAGAGCTTATAGAGAGAATCAAAGATTACGACGCCCTCGCCATCCGGAGCGGGACGAAGGTTACGGCCGAGGTGATCGCCGCCGCAGATAAGCTGAAGGTCGTGGGGAGGGCGGGCGTCGGCGTCGACAACATCGACATAGATGCCGCCACCAAGAAAGGGATCATCGTCGTCAACACCCCCGGCGGAAATACCATCTCTGCGGCAGAGCACACCATCGCCATGATGCTCTCTCTCGCAAGAAACATCCCCCAGGCGAACAACTCCCTCAAGGGCGGAGAGTGGAACCGAAAGAAGTACACCGGGGTTGAGGTCTACAACAAGACCCTGGGGATCGTCGGCCTGGGGAGGATCGGAGCTGAGATCGCATCTCGGATGAAGTCCTTCGGGATGCACATCCTCGCCTACGACCCCTTCGTCACCGAGGAGAGGGCCGCAGACCTGGGGATCAAGCTCGGATCCCTCGACGAGATATTCAGGGAGTCTGACTTCATCACCGTCCACACGCCCCTGACCAAGGAGACGAGAAACCTCATCGACGAGGAAGAGTTCAAGATCATGAAGCCGGGCGTCCGGCTGATCAACTGCGCACGGGGCGGGATAATCAACGAGGAGGCCCTCGCCCGGGCCGTGGCCGAGGGAAGGGTCGCGGGAGCCGCCGTCGACGTCTTCACCAAGGAGCCACCCACCGACAACCCCCTCCTGGAGCAGAACGGGATCGTAGTGACGCCCCACCTCGGAGCCTCCACCGCCGAGGCCCAGGTGAACGTGGCGGTGGCGGTGGCCGAACAAATCCTGGCGGTGGCGAGAGGAGAGCTCCCCCCCTACGCCCTGAACATGCCCGCCATATCCGCCGAGACGATGGCGGTGATGAGCCCCTTCATGGACCTGGTAGAGAAGATGGGAAGGCTCGCGGCCCAGCTCGGTGAGGACGGGTACGATAGGCTTGAGATCGTCTACGGCGGCACCGTCGCCGAGAAGGACACAAAGCCGGTCACCATCTCGGCGGTGAAGGGCTTTTTGGAGGCGGTGGGCCACAGCGCCAACTTCGTCAACTCTCTGGTGAAGCTGAAGGAGTGCGGGATCGCCCTCACCGAGAGCAAGACAGAGTCCACCAACGGGTACAGCAACCTAGTCACCCTGACCCTTTCGGGCTCGAAGGGATCGGTCTCGATCTTTGGGACCGTCTACGGCAAGAAGGAGGGGAGGATCGTCCAGATCAACGAGTACCGGGTCTACGTCCCCACCGAGGGGTACATGATCATGGCCACCCACGAAGACCGGCCGAACATCATCGGACCCTGCTGCGTCGTCCTCGGCGAGGACTCGATCAACATCGGCGGGATGCACGTCGGCCGGAAGCCCTCGGGCGGGGAGCAGATCATGGTCCTGAACGTCGACCACCCCGTATCCGACGAGACCCTCAAGAAGCTGACCGAGGTCTCGGGGGTCACCAAGGCGAAGCTGATAAAGCTGTAAAATGAGTTTCAGGAGAGGTCGGCCTTCATCCGTCTGACCAGCTCCTCCCTTATCTGGCTGCTGCGGTCGCCGCCGCAGACCGCGCCCCGGACCCCGATGATGTCCGGGGCTACCCGCTTCAAAAGCTCCAGATCTTCGAACTTTATGGTGCCCGCGATGGCCACCTCAAGCTCGAAGTCGTGGCCGAGAGAGACGAACTCCCCGATCTCGGCTTCGCTCATGAACTCGAAGGTCGACTTTCCGTCCTTTATGGCGGTGTCCACCATCACCACGTCGGCTCCGCACTCGGCGGCTATCTCGGGCAGGTCCATCGGCGAGATCGACCCGACCCGAGAGTGGTCGGAGTAGGCCGCTGCCACCAGCCTCTTTTTGTCGTCGAACTCCTTGATCGACCTGACGATGGGGCCTAGCATATCCGCGGCCTGCTCCTGGTTTTTGATCTTGAGCAGGCCAACCTTGATGTAATCCGCCCCGGAGAAGGCGGCTCCCAGGGCCGCGAGGCTGGCGGTCCCGGGCTTGTAGTCGAAGTCGCCGATGGTGGCGCTGACGGGCAATTTTCCACCCGCAACCTCTACAATGGAACATATGACCCAGGGGAAGTTCGCTCCGAGGGATCCCTCCTTGGGGTTTTTCACATCCAGGATGTCCGCGCCCCCCGCCATCGCCGCCTCGGCCTCTTTGATATTTATCGGACTGACCAACAACCTCATATCGTCCCATCCTCGTTTTGTAAAATCATGACGCGCTGCGTCTTTGTTCTCGACCTATTTAACGGTTCGGCGGTCCACGCCGTCAGGGGAGAGAGGGAGAAATATAAGCCGATAGGCGCGAAGAGCAGAGTCGTCGAGACCTCTGATCCCCTCTCGATCCTGGAAGCCCTTCGGCCAAAGGAGGTCTACGTGGCCGACCTGGACAGGATTATGGGCACGGGAGACAACCTGGATCTGATCGGTGAGATGTCTCAGAAGGCCGAGACGATGGCCGACGTCGGGATCTCGTCAGTCGGAGAGCTGGACCTCCTGCCGCCCTCGGTCACGCCGGTGCTAGGGACGGAGACTGGGTCTCTCTCTCTCATCAAAGGGGCGTCGTCCAGAAGAAATGTTACAGTCAGCATTGATATTTTCCGGGGCGAGGTCCTGAGCCGCGATCCGGCCCTCAAGTTCACACCTCTCGAACTGATCTGCGAGCTGAACCAGCTTCCCGTAAAAGAGATCATCCTTCTATCGCTGGACCGGGTGGGAACGTCGATGGGCCTCGATGAAGGCTTTCTCCGAAAAGCCGTGAATCTAAGTGAACGTCCCGTCCTCCTCGGCGGCGGCGTAAAAGACGGATCGGACCTGGACCGGCTGGAGGCGCTGGGGATCGCTGGCACCCTGGTAGCAACGGCCGTGCATGAGGGGAAGATCCCCCTCGATGCGATCAGAAGATAGACCCTATCAGCCGTCGAGCATGAAGGCGAATCCGTTGAATGTCAGCCGTCGAAGATCCATGACGAAACCGCTCTTCTGTCTCCATCATATCGTCAGGAGGGCGTGAAGCAGTGTCCCGACGATCGTCGCCGAAAAGACCATGATCAACGCAGACTTGGCCGTATTTCGAAGCCCCAGCTCCTTCATGAAGACGACGAAGGTGGCTACACAGGGAAAGTACATCGCCAGGACCACCGAGGCTACGACCAATTGGCCTGCCGTCATCCCCAGGGGTGCCAGCATCCCCACGGCCACGTCCTTTCTCAAAAACCCAACGATCATCGTCGCTGCGGCGTCCTTCGGAAGGCCGAAGAGGCCGTTGACGATCGGCTGGGCGAGGGTTCCGACGACGTCGACGATCCCCGTCATGAATAGGACGTTCATGAAAAAGACCCCAAGGAGGACGTAGGGAACGGCCTCCTTAAGGAAGTACTTCGACCTCATCCACGTCTTCTTGAAGAGGGCTCTGCCGTCGGGGACACGATAAGGAGGGATCTCCAGGAATATCTCCGGCGACTCGCCGCCGATGATACGGGAGAGGATGAAGCCGGCGGTGACGAAGACGAGAAATAGGGTCCCGTAGACGATGGCGATGTACCGGAGGCCGAAGGGGCCGAGGAGCCCCCAGATCATGGCGTTCTGGGCTGCGCAGGGGACCGAGACCGCCATCAGAGTCGCGGCGAGGTACCTCTGCTTCGGCGACTCGAGAACCCTGGTGGCCATGACCCCGGGGACGTTGCAGCCGAGGCCGAGGATGCATGGGACTATGGCAGCGCCGTGAAGGCCGACCCGGTGCATCAGGGCGTCGACGAGGACGCTGATCCGCGGAAGGTACCCCACGTCCTCGAGGATGCCCAGGACGATGTAGAAGGGTATCACAAAGGGCATCACCATCCCCAGGGGGACGTAAAGGCCCGTGGTGAGAAGTCCAAAGGAGGTCTCTATCTCCGGGGTGGATCCGATCAGAATGTCGCGCAAGACCCCCGAAGTGTGCTGGCCAACGAAGCCAGTGACGAAGGACCCGTAAACGGCGAAGGCCGGGTCGAGGATGTGATCTATGAGAAACTCCCCGAGCCTGATGACCCCGGTAAAGGAGAGATAGAGGACGAGAAGGCCAAAGGGTATTCCGAAGAGGGGCTTGATCGTAGCCTCCTCCAGCCTTTCGACGATGCTGGGGTGCTTGTGGACGACCCGCTGAGTTCTCTCGACGATCTCGCCGACCCTCGCCCACCTCTGGTCGGAAGACTCGAACCGGACGGGGGGCGGGACCCGGGCCTTCGGTATCGCACGGACGAGCTCTCTGATCCCCTGGCCGCTGACGGCCACCGCCGTCACCACGGGAACTCCAAGCTCCTGTTCCAGCGCCTCAATGTCTATGTTTATCCCGGTCCTGGTGGCCACGTCCCAGAGGTTGAGGACGACGACCGTCGGAAGGCCACGCTCCAGGATCTGGAGGGTGAGGTTCAAATTTCGCTCGAGGTTGGTGGCATCAACGACGTCCACCACGACGTCTGCCCCCTCCTCGAATATCTCCTTTGTCGCCTCCTCGGCCCTGCAGGAGGGCTCAAGGGAGTAGACGCCGGGGGGGTCGATCACCTCGGCTCTCTCACCCATGATGGAGGTCTTTCCTAGGGTGTACTCGACGGTGGTTCCGGGATAGTTGGAGGATATCACCTCGATTCCCGTGAGCCTGGAAAATACGACGCTCTTGCCAACGTTTGGGTTTCCCATCAGTATTATCTTCAAAACCGGGTGCTCCCATCTAATTTTAGGATCGGATCAAATATGATCGGACCAGAATTCAAAGGTCTGGCTCGGTTAGTCGCAGCAATCTGATATATCGCTTTTGGCCCTTTTGATCTCCAGGTCAACTTTATCACCAATAAAGGCGCTATGCCGAAACGTATGGGGTATGACCACCGACGCCATGCCGGAAATGCCGGGGACATCTGGAAGCACCTGGTCCTGGCCGAGGTCGCAGAACACCTCTTCGAGGCCGAGACGATCCGGGTTTACGTCGAGAGCCACGCCGGATATCCCGAATACGCCCTTTCGCCCGGCGGCGAGTGGGAGGAAGGCGTCCAAAGGCTCTGGTCTCACCGAAAAGAGCTGGCCAAATATCCATACTTTCAGATTCTCGGGGACTTAAACCCCCACAACCTTGAGCGGTATCCGGGGTCTGCATGCATCGTTCTGAAGCTCGCCAAAAGGTGCGGGCAAGCTCTGAGAGCTGAACTCTGGGATACAAGCCCCGAGGTCGAGAGGGCCTGGAGATCTCGCGAAAAAGGCCCGAACCTGCAAGATACTCACTTTCATCTGGGCGACGGATTTTCTGGTGCGGGCAAGCTGATGGGTGAGCTGGACGAGCCCGCGCTTCTGCTCGTCGATTCGCCCTACATCGAGAATGGTGACGCAGCCCAGGTCGAAGAGCTGATATCAAGGTCTGTAGAGGCCGGATGGATCGCCCTCTCCTGGCAGATGATCGGTCTGGAAAATAGCCCGAACCCGGCTTGTGAATTCCGAGAGTTCGTGCTTCGCTTTGAGGAGGCAGGTCTCGTTTGCGGCCCCTGGGAAGGCGCAACGATGATCCTCGCCTGGGATGGGGATCGCCATCCAGATCAAAAGGTCGACGACCTGATCGAAAGGCTTGAGAGGGTTGAGGAGGAGTTTATGAAGATCGCAGTACGAATGTCAGAATCTTTTTAACGTATCTCGATCTTAACTGATATCCGAGGGGTCATTGCTTTGCGCAGAGTCTTATGTTACGTACTGGCGACGTTCCTCCTGGTCGCCCTCTACGGCATGATCTTCATGGAGCTGATGAGCTATGAGGGCCAGCTCGATAACGTCGATCCGGTGACCGCAGTCTACTGGGTGATCATCACCATGACCACCGTAGGGTACGGAGAGGTGATCTTTTACAGCTCCTTCGGTAGGATCTTCAGCACTCTTGTGAGCCTCTCCGGGATATTCATTCTCTTCGCGGTGGCTCTCCCCCTGATCGTTACCCCGGGGCTGGAGCGTCTGAGCCGTGAGCTGCCCTCAAAAGCTCCGCCGAAGATGAGAGATCACATCATAATCTGCGGCTACAACCCGATCGTGGAAGCGCTCTCGGAAAACTTTCGAAGACAGAAGATCCCATTTCTGGTGATCGAGAGATCAGAAGAGACGGCTCGAAAGATCAGCAAGAAGTATCAGGTCGTATGGGGCGATCCCGCCGAAAGGGATGTTCTCCAAAGCGCCAACATCCAGTCCGCAAAGCTCCTCATCGCCAACGAGAGGGACGAGAGGAACGCCGACATCGCATTGACCGCCCGGGAAATTTCGGACGTCGAGGTGGTGGCTCTGGCCGAAGACCTGGCCAGGGCGCGTTTTCTCAGCTACGCGGGAGCTAGTAGGATCATATCGCCAAAGACCCTTCTTGGAACCTTCATCGCCCAGATCACCTCTCCCCCCAGGAAAGGGGTATTTCCGGGGGCGGTCAAGCTCTTCGGCGGTGTTTTGGTGGAGCTTCCCATCTATCCGGGAAGCCCTCTGATAGGAAAGGAGGTTCACGACCCGGCTTTGAACGGGACCGGCGCGAGGATCGTGGGGATGTGGCAGAAGGGCAGATTTGTCTCGATCCCGAAGGAGGAGGTGATCAGGTCTCACTCGGTGCTGATGGCGGTGGGGGAGGCGGAGGCCCTGGACCGGCTGAGAGAGCTGACCATCGGCCCCCCTCGGGAGGGTCCAATGATGGTGATCGGCTACGGCGACGTCGGCAGAAGGATAGTCAAGGTCCTCTCCGAGAGGGGTGTATCGCCCTCGGTGGTGGACAAGCGGGAGCTCTGCGAGACCTCTTTCAGGCACGTTGCCGGAGACGGCACCTCCGAAGAGGTCCTGGTGGAATCGGGCGCCAAGGAGGCTGTTGGAATTCTGATAATGCTGAACGACGACTCCGACGTGGTCTTCTCCACCCTTCTTGCACGGAACCTGAACGGTGACGCCTTCATAGTGGCGAGGGCAAACCACCTCAGCTCGGCGGAGAAGATCTACCGGGCTGGCGCCGACTACGTCGCCTCGGTTCCGATCGTTGCAAGCCATATGCTCGCCAAGATCGCTCAGAAACAGGAAGAAGAGTTCACCATGATCTACGAGCAGCTGGAGATGGCCCGGTTCCGGGTGGGCTGGGGATCGAGGCTCGTCGGCGAGAGCCTTGGAGAATTGGACCTTCCGGAGAGGCTCGGCTGCACCGTGGTGGCCATCGAGAGGGATGGACAGGGCCTGCTATCCATCGGTCCCGAGACGGTGGTGAAAAGAGGAGACCTTCTCGCTATAGTTGGAAGTTTCGAGAGCATAGAGAAGTTCGGCCGCCGTTACCGATGGCGTAACCCCCTGAGATGAAAGCAAATGGGACCCGACCTCCGGACAAGAGGGGGACCAGATGGGATAAAGATGGAGATATTCGAATGAAAGAAGGCTCTTCTGGCTCGAATTACGAACGGGAGAGGGAGATGTGGCCTGAGAAGTTCGCCTCCCTCGGCGCGGTATTCAGGAACATCCACCCGGGAGACAGGATATTCATAGGCACCGGGTGCGGTGAGCCCCAGTACCTGCTCAACTCTCTCGTCGATTACGTCAAGAGCAACCCCAAGGCCTTCTTAGAGGCGGAGGTGATCCACGTCTGGAGTCTGGGGATCGCCCCTTACGCCGACGAGAAGCTCGCGGATAACTTCAGGCTCGACTCCTTCTTCGTCGGCGACAGCACAAGAGACGCCGTCAACCGTGGGGCGGCCGACTACACCCCCATATTCCTCTCCCAGGTCCCTGACCTCTTCCGCCGCGAGATCACGCCCATCGACGTCGCCCTGATCCAGACCTCCCCTCCCGACAGGCACGGGTACATGAGCCTGGGGGTAAGTGTCGACATCGTCAAGGCCGCCGTCGAGATGGCGCCCCTGGTCATAGCCCAGATCAACAGCGAGATGCCGAAGATCCACGGTGATGGGTTCA
>JBFESM010000016.1:0-18288 GCA_041548445.1 Methanothrix sp.
CACACTGATGACGACATCCGCGAATCGCTCGCTTCGGCCTTCGAGGCGATATCCGACTCTCGTCACAAGATAGTCCTAACCCACCAGCCTCCAAGGAACTCCAGGGATGAAGTATACAACGGCGAGAGGACCGGGTCCGTCGGCCTTCGTCGCTTCGTCGAAGAGCACCAGCCGGACCTTCTGATATGCGGCCACATTCACGAGGACCGGGGCGAGGCAAAGATCGGCTCCACCAAAGTCGTCAACGTCGGCGAGATGCGAGAGGGATACGCGGCCATCATAGAGCTGGACGACGAGATCGAAGTTGAATGGATCGAGCTGTAACCCGAGGCGCGAAATCATGAAGCTTGAACCCTTCGATCCCTTCGAGAGGGCGTCAAAGATCGAGAAGATAGTGATGGACAGCCGCAGGCGGAAGTACTACAGGTTCAGGTACTCCAGACATTACGGTGGGATAGTGACGGCGGACGCCGTCGGCTGCAACATACTCTGCGCCTACTGCTGGAACTATTCCAGAAACCAGAATCCCGAAAAGGTCGGGACGTACTATTCCCCAGAGGATGTGGCGGGTAAGCTCCTGAAGATCGCCAGAAAGAAGGGGGTGGACCTATTCAGGGTGAGCGGAGCAGAATCAGTCCTGGGAAGAAGATCGATGGATCATCTGGTGGAGGTGGTTAAGGGCGTGAATTCGCCCTTCGTCCTGGAGACGAACGGCCTGCTGTTCGGCTGGATGCCCGAGCTCGCTGACATGCTGAAAGGACTTCCGATATCCGTCAGAGTTGCCGTCAAGGGGTGGGACGAGAAGAGCTTCGAGAGGATCACCGGCGCAAAGGGCAGAGCTTTCAGATACCAGCTGAAGGCTCTCGAGGAGCTATCAAAGCGCGACATAGCAGTGTGGCCTGCGGTCATGCTCGACGTTTTCGGGGAGGTGGGGACAAGGCGGATCAAAGATCTGCTTGCCGAGATTGGTCTTGAGATCGAGATGGAAGAGTTGAACCGGTACCCATTTGTGATGGAGAACTTGAAAAAGAGGGGCGTGGGGGTCAAAATAAATTGACGACGAGAAAGGCGCTACAAAGACGCTACAAAAAATGTCGGTCGAGCCTCTGGCCGAGTTTTTCAGGTTCGCCGAAGAGCATGGGGAGAAGGTAATCTCTGCTGCCGAATACGTCGGGCTGGAGGCGGAGATCCTCGAAGCGAGACGGCGGGAGCTGTACGGATGAAAGACAGGTTCAAAATAGATGAACATTTAAATGCGATAGCATCAATATCAGAATTTGAATGAAGGATTCCAACCCCTCGGAGGCGGTATATAGCGGCATGAAGAGCGCGAGCGTGGACTTCGTCGCCAGCGTCCCTTGCGTCAACCTCCAGGAGCTGCTCAGTCTCTTAGACGCCGACCCCGAGATCACGCACGTTCCCGTGACCCGGGAAGAGGAGGGGGTCGGAATATGCGCCGGGGCTTATCTCGGCAGAAAGAGGCCGGCCCTGTTGATGCAGAACTCCGGTTTGGGCAACAGCATCAACGCCCTCGCCTCGTTGAACGGCCTCTACAAAATTCCGCTCCTGATGATAATATCTCACCGGGGCGGCGAGGGCGAGACGATCGTTGGCCAGGTTCCCATGGGGGGGCTGACGCCAAAGCTCCTCGACGCCATGGAGATCCCGCGCTTCGCGCCCACCCTGGCAGAGGCCGAAAAGATCGTGGCCGGGGCGTGGGACCTGGCCCAGGCCAGGGGCACGCCGACGGCGGCGCTGCTGGACATCGAGTTCTGGAGGTCGGCCAGGGTGAAGGATAAATAAGCGACCCGACCTCGTCGAATTTTGATATTTTTCATCGGATCGAACCGCAGCCCTTTCATACCTTGGGCCCGGAAACTTCCGTGATGGCCAGGGACAGAAAGGACTACTTCTATAGAAAGGCCAAATCCGAGGGATACAGGGCCCGTTCAGCCTTCAAGCTCCAGCAGATCAACAAGAGGTTCCGGCTGATCAGGAGGGGCGACGCCGTCCTGGACCTGGGGGCCGCTCCCGGAGGCTGGCTTCAGGTGGCAAAGGAGATCTCGGGCGGCAGCGTCGTCGGAGTCGACCTCTTGGCGATAGAGCCGATCGAGGGTGTCACGACGATCAAGGCAGACATCACCGCCGCGAATACCCTGGACCTGATAAGAAACGCCCTGGGCGGAGAGGCGGACGTTGTGATCTGCGATGCGGCGCCGAACCTTTCTGGCAACTGGACCCTCGACCACGCAAGGTCCATCGACCTATCCCAGTCGGCCCTCCGGGTGGCAAAAGAGGTGCTCAAGCCCGAAGGAAACTTCCTGGTCAAGGTCTTTCAGGGGGACACCTTTCTGGACTTTCTCTCTGAGGTGAGGGAGAACTTCAGGAGGGCCCAGTCCCACTCGCCGGCAGCCTCCCGAAAGGAGAGCGCCGAGATGTACGTCGTGGGCCAGGGCTTCTTTTTGCCGCCGGTGAAGGTGGGGGACGTTTTGGACCTTGTGATCGTCGGCATCGGCAAGTCCGGAGACGGGGTCGCCGACGTCGGCGGGTTCAAGGTATTCGTTCCCGGGGCCGACGTGGGCGAGAAGGTGAAGGTGAGGATCAGATCGATAAGATCCGGCCACGCGGTCGGGGTGGTAGGGTCTCCTGCGGACTGAGTAGCATGTCAAGCCGTTTTCGAAAACTATTTTAGATCGTCTGACGACCTCTTAAGCGTGACAGTCTTCAGAGCTTATGACGTGCGAGGCGTCTACGGGACAGAGCTTACCGAGGATATCGCGAAAAAGGTGGGCAGAGCCCTGGGATCCTACCTTCCCGACGGCAGGATCACCCTCGGAAGAGACACCAGAATCAGCGGCCCCTCGATGGAGAAGGCCTTTCTTGAAGGGGTTCTATCCACCGGCTGCAACGTCGAAAGCTACGGAGTTCTACCGATATCGGTGATCAGCTTTGAGACCTGGAAAGGGGGCTTTGAAGCCGCAGCCTACATCTCGGCCTCCCACAACCCGTCCGAGTACAACGGGATCAGGTTCAGGACGGCCGAAGGCTACGGGATGCTCTACCACCAGACCGAGATGATGGACCTCTACGAGAAGGGCGCGTTCAGAGAGGGCGAGGGCCGAAAGATCGACCGCGCCCCTGAAGATGCGATCAAAAGGTATGCAGATTACGTCGAGGGTAAATTGGATTTCGAGCGCCCCCTCAGGGTCGTTCTGGACATGGGAAACGGCTCTGCCTGCGGGATGTTCATGCTCTACCAGAGGCTCGACTTCGACGGAAGGGTGATCAACGGCGAGCCCGACGGCCTCTTCCCAGGCCGGGGCCCGGCTCCCACCGAGGAGTCCCTAAAAGAGGCGGCGAAGAAGGTCGTCGAAACCAGTGCCGATTACGGCGTCGGCTTCGACCCCGACGCCGACCGGGGCCTGGTCATCGACGATCGGGGACGTATCGTCACCCCCGAGAAGGTGGCGGTAATCCTGGCCAGGGAGAGGTACGGGCCCGGCGACAAGGTGGTGGCGGGCTTCGACTGCTCCATGATCATCGAGCGAGAGCTCGAACCCCTGGGATTCGAGGTGATCAGGGAGAGGGTCGGAGACGTCTACGTCGCGAACCGCGTCAAAAACGAGGGCGCGGTCCTCGGCGTCGAGCGGAGCGCCCACTTCTTCCTCTCGGAGTTCCAGCTCTCCGACGACCCCTTCGCCATGAGCCTCGCCCTCGGCGAGGTTATCTCGCGGGGCGAGAAGCTCTCGGATTTGGCGGACGCCATCCCCGACTACCCATACATCCAGAAGAGCATCAGGATAGAGGGGTCCCCGGCCGAGGTGATGAAACGGCTCGAAGGCGACCTCGCATCTCTTGAGCCAGACACCACCGACGGCCTCAAGATCTGTGCCGAAGATTACAGCGTCCTCATCAGGCCCTCCAACACCGAGCCCCTCATAAGGCTCTACGTCGAGACCGCCGGAGGCGACGAGAATGAGCTGGTGAAGAGGTTTGAGGGGTTCATAAAAGGGGCCCTGAGGTGACGCAAACCCGCAAAGGTGACCGCCCATCGACGACCATCTCCAACCAAGTCTAAACCGAGCTGATCAAAATTGACCATCAAAGACGTCTGCGTTCTGGTACCGACCCTCGACGAGGAGGACGCCATCGCCGAGGTGATCGGAGAGTTCAGGGCGATGGGCTTTGAAAACATCCTGGTGATAGACGGCCACAGCAGCGATCGGACCGTTGAGCTGGCAAAGGAGGCCGGGGCGCGCGTCGTCGTCCAGAGCGGGAAGGGCAAGGGCCAGGCCCTCAAAGAGGCCTTCGACCTGATCGAGTCGGAGTACATCGTGATGATCGACGGGGACGGAACCTACCTTCCTGCCGAGGTCCACCTCCTCCTCGATCCGGTCCTGGCCGGAAGAGCCGACCACGTGATGGGAAATCGGTTCGGAAACCTCCAGAAAGGGGCCCTAACAAGGCTGAATTCTGCGGGAAATCGGCTGATCAACTTCTTCTTCAGGCTGATCTACGGCGTGCCCTTAAACGACATCCTGACCGGGTACCGGGCCTTCACCCGCCAGGGCGTCAGCCGGCTCGACCTCACCATGGCGGGCTTTGAGATCGAGACGGAGATGACCGTCGACAGCGTCAAGAAGGGCCTGGCCATCGCTGAGGTTCCCATAACCTACCGGGCGAGGAGCAGGGGCACTCAGACGAAGCTCAATCCCGTCATGGACGGCGCGAGGATCATCGCCACCATCTACAGGATGGCCAAGACCCACAACCCGCTATTCTACTTCGGTCTCATGGGCTCGGTCTTCGGCGCGGCCGGTTTTCTTCTTGGCCTGTACGTCGCAAGCGAATGGCTCAGCACCCGGACCGAGCACATACCCCTGACGATCCTGACGTCCCTTCTGATCATAGTCGGATTCCAGCTCTTCTTCATGGGCATCCTCGGAGATGCTGTGGCCTCGATGCACCAGGAGGTCTTGAGGGAGATCTACAGAAACCGAAAGGAGAAATGAGATGCTCCAGCCGAAATCACCGAACAAGATGACCGAGATAATACTATGAAAGTTCCAAGCACTTTGAACGGCCTGAGCCTGGTCGCCAGCCGCTATTTCGCTTTCTGTGTGCTTCTTGCTGCCGTCGTCCGGGCGGTCATTGGGGCGAACGCCGACCAGATCCTCTCGGCTGCCCTCACCATCTTCGCCGTGGTGATCCTCCACAACCTCTTTGGCCTTCTCCTCGGCTACGGTGCGGGTCCGCCCTGGGGGCGACGGAGCCCAAAAAGAGGGCGATCGCCGTGGAGGTGGGGATGCAAAACTCGGGGCTTGCCGTGGCCCTTGCCATGGCCCACTTCAACCCGGTGGCCGCGATCCCCGGTGCCATATTCAGCGTCTGGCACAACATCTCAGGCCCGATCCTCGCCACCTGGTGGACCCGGGGGGATCGGCGCTTGAGAGGAAAATAAAGGCGAATTAGAGCAAATCTCCCACTACGTCGTAAGAGAAGATCGGCCCCTCAGTGCAGACGTGGTAATGCCCCATGGTGCAGTGCTCGCACTTGCCGACCCCGCACTTCATGTGCCGCTCGAGGGAGATGTAGATGTCAGGCTCAAGAAATCCCCTATTCACCAGGTCCTTGGCGACGGCGTTGATCATCATCGGCGGGCCGCAGAGGGCGGCGGTGCCGGGGCTGGGGTTTATGTCTTTGAGAAGGGAGGTCACAAGGCCCACGTTTCCCTTCCAGCTGGCGTCCATCATGTCCACGGTGATCCCCACCTCGATCCCCGCCGCCTGCCAGCTTCCGTACTCGCTGGTGAAGTAGAGGTCGTGAGGGGTTCTGGCCCCGTAGGCGACGGTGACGTCCCGAAAGTCCTCGCGGTTGTCGGCGATGTAGTTGATCAGAGACCGCAAGGTCGCAAACCCCGACCCTCCGCCGGTTATGACGACGTTTCTTCCAGACATCTTCTCGACGGGAAACCCGTTTCCGAAGGGTCCCCTTATCCCCATGACGTCCCCGACCCTGGCGGCCATGATCCCCTGGGTGATTTTTCCCGCCTCCCGGACGCAGATCTGGAGAGGGTCTCTTGTTGGAGAGGAGGCGATGGATATGGGGCACTCCCCCAGGCCGAATACCGAGACCATCAAAAACTGGCCAGGACAATAGTCGAGACGGACGGTCTTGTCCTCCTCGTCCAGAGGCCGGAGGGATATCAGGTAGGTGTTCGAGGACTCGACGTCGATGTCGATCACCTCGGCCTGGAGCGGGACGTAGCGGCTAAGCCTATTGCTGGCGCTTCTGCTTGCTTGGAGACGCCTTAGCTCACTCTTTTCCGCTTTCAAGTCTTTATGCATCATTCGATCGCCTTCCTCAATATGGACCACCGGTCGACGTCGCTCAGGCAGACCCGAGAGCACCTGCCGCACCCGACGCAGCCGAGCATCCCCGTCTTCTGCGGGATGTAGACGAACTTGTCCAGGTACCAGTGGCGAAGCCTCTCGCCGAGGCTGGCCCTGGGGTTTGCGCCGCTGGTCATCCTGGAGAAGCCCGCCATAACGCAGGAGTCCCTGCACCTCAGCCGCTCGCCGTCGGGAACGCCCCGGTCCATCACGCTGAAACAGTGGCATACGGGGCATACAAGAGAGCATCCGCCGCAGCGCAGACATCTTCTCTCGACCTCCTCCCAGTCGGTCTCGTCGATCGCCTTCCGGATCTCTTCGGGTGTCAATGCCAGCCTTCGCTTGGTTATCTCCTCCTCGGCAAGAGATAGAAGCCTCTCCTTCTCTTTGAGGTGTTCGGGCAGCGCCTCCTCGAAATGGCGCGAGTGCGCCCTGAGGATGAACATCCCGGCGGGAGAACCCGACTCGACCAGGTAGCCTGGTCCCACGTTCGTCAGGAGGAGGTCGAACCCCTCCTCGACGGCAGGACCCGACCCCATCGAGGCGCAGAAGCAGCCCTCTCCTGGGGATGTGCAGTTCAGGGCGACTATGATCGTCGACATTCTCTTACCGGCGTAGGGATGGTCGGGAAGCTCGGTCCCGAAGATCTCGTCCAGCACTTTGATCGCCTGAAGGTCGCAGGGCCTCATCCCCAGGATCAGCCTCGACTTTGGCGGCACCTCCGAAAAGGTGTACCTGCCGCTGCACTGGACGTATTTGAAGAGGACCTCTTTTTGGGGAAGGAAGAACTCGACCGGCGAGTTGAGGGGGTTATCGGCATCTAAGGCGAGAGCCTCTCCCTTCCAGGTGGCGAAGACCGGCTCGCCCTCTGCATAAACGGGCGCCACGACTTCGAGGGTCTTGGCGAGATCCTCGAGGAGGGGAACCAGGTTCTCGTGGTCGAGGAAGTGGGCAGAGGTTGCGGTCATGAGTCGGCCCTCCTGATCCTGACGCAGGTCCGTTTGAAGTCCGGGATCTTGGACTTGGGGTCGAGGTTTTTGACCGTCAGCAAGTTCGCCGGAGTCTCCTGGAAGTGGAAGGGGATGAAGACCGTCCCCTTCGGAACCACCTCCGTCACATCGGCCTCGATCTCAAGGCGGTGTTCCCTCGACTCGACCACCACCCTCTGGCCCCGTCTCACCCCGAGAGCTGTCGCATCTTCAGGATTGATATCGACGGTGGCCCTCGGAAGCTCACGATCCAGGAGGTGTACCCTTCTCGTCATCGTCCCGGTGTGGAAGTGAAAGAGGCTTCGGCCCGTCGTCAGGAGGAAAGGGTACTCCGGGTCCACATCCAGATCCTGATGCTCCACGGGAAAAAACCTAGCCCGTCCGATGGGAAATGAATCCCGATGCAAGATCTCGGTTCCTGGGTGGCTCGGGTCCGGGCAGGGCCAGTGGAGCCCCGATATCCCGAGCCGCTGATAGCTGATGCCGCCGTAAGTGGGGGTGACCATTGCGATCTCGGCCATCACGTCTTCCGCGGAGGAGTAGCCGGCATCCATCCCGAGCCGCTTCATCAGGTCCGTCGCCACCCGCCACTCGGACCTCGCCTCGCCTGGAGGCGACGCCGCTCGCCTCACCCGCTGGACCTGCCGCTCCGTCGAGGTGAAGGTTCCGTCCTTCTCCGCAAAAGAAGCGACGGGAAATACGACGTCGGCAAGGGCGGTCGTCTCGGTGGGGAAGATCTCGGTGACGGCGAGAAACTCCAGCGATTCAAGAGCCCTTTTCACCCCTTCCCGATCAGGGTAGCTCATCATCGGGTTTTCGCCGGAGATGTAGATCCCCTTTATCCTGCCCTCCTCGGCCGCTTCCATCATCTCGACGGCGGTGAGCCCGGGGCCGGAGGGAAGGTCCGTTCCCCAGGCTGCTGCCATCTTCTCTCTCGCTTTCGGGTCCTCCACCTTCTGGTAGCCGGAATAGACGGTGGGAAGCGCCCCCATGTCGCAGGCCCCCTGGACGTTCTGGTGGCCCCGGAGGGGGTTGATCCCGGTCCCCTCTCTTCCGACGTTCCCGGTCGCGAGGATCAGGTTTGCGAGGGCCAGGACGTTGTCGGTCCCGTTGGAGTGCTGGGTCGTCCCCATGGCGTAGACCACCGCTGCCCTCGGTGCCTCTGCGAAGGCGATGGCCGCCTTTTCGAGATCCTCTGGGAAAATTCCCGATATCCTCTCCACCACCTCGGGTGTGTATTTCGAAACCGACTCCTTCAGGGCCTCGAAATCCTCGGTCCTCTCTTTTATGAAGTCCGCGTCGGCGAGCCCCCGCTCAATAATCAGGTTCAAAATTCCGTTCGTCCAGGCGACGTCGCTTCCGAGATGGGGTTTTAGATGGACGTCGGCGAGATTTGCGATCTGGGTTTTGCGGGGGTCTGCCACGATCAGGGTCGCGCCACGGGACTGGGCCTCCAGGATGTGCGTCGCGATGAGAGGGTGCTGCTCTGTGGTGTTCGAGCCGGTGACAAGAATGGCGTCGGCCGATAGGAGGCTTTTAATCGGGTTAGTCATTGCCCCGCTCCCAAGGGCGATGCCCAGGCCCGCCACCGAGGGGGCGTGGCAGAGCCTGGCGACGTGGTCGACGTTGTTCGTTTTGAGGGCGGCCCTCGCCAGCTTCGCGAGGAGGTAGTTCTCCTCGTTCGAACCTTTGGCCGAGGTGAGGACCGCTAAGGCGCCAGCCCCAGACTCCTCTTTGATCTCTTTGAGCCTTTTGGCCGTCAGGGACAGAGCGTCCTCCCAAGATGCTCGAACCTGACGCTCGCCCCGCCTGATCAGAGGGACCTTGAGCCTGTCGGGATGGTGGACGAAGTCGTGGGCGAGCCAGCCCTTGATGCAGAGCCTCCCCCTGGCCACGGGATGGGCAGGCGAGGGGGACGCTCCCACGACCTGGCCGTCCTCGACGTGGAGGTAGAGACCACAGCCGCAGCCGCAGTAGACGCAGGTGGTGTGAATCTTCTCCAAAACGGATCTCTCCCAACGAAACTTGATTTGGGGCGTATTATCCCTTTGGGTGATGCCCCACGAACTCAACTTCCGGCCTAACTTCAAAAAAAGACAAATAGACAAAAAACAAAAAGACGATCTGCATGACCACCGAAACGATCCTCGACCGCCGCAGCCCGAACCGCGCGCCGAAGAAATATTTGCCGGTTTTGTTGAGGATCCCATGACGAGAATTTGGACGTGGCTTTTGATCTCTCTTGTTTTTGTTTGCCAGAGCGCCCTCTGCGATAACTCGGTGACCCTATACCTCGACGACGGAACTGCGGAAAACGGCTTTCGAGTTGGGGATGGAATGGGCCACACCGTCCTCTTCGAAGCCCCTTCAGGCGATTGGACCCTGTCCAAAGTTTCCGTCTACGGCAAGCTGGAGCCGGAACGCGCTTCCTATATCTTCGTTTTGGAGATTTGGGACGAAGAGCTGAACGCCATCTCGAAGGTGACGGACTGGGCCGACGCCTTCTTCGGCGAGGAGTTCGGCTGGGCTGTCGTGGACGTCCCCGACGTCCGGGTCCCAGGACTTTTCCTCATCTCCCTCTACGAGTTTGGCGGTGTCTACGTGGGCACCGACATCGGTCCCGCAACCAATAGGTCGATGATATCGGCGAGAAAACCAAACAGGATCCTCGCGTGGAACCTGGGAAGGTATCAGCAGAACGAGACCGAGTGGATGATCAGGGCGACGGGCTTTTCACCACCGCCGGAGGTCGCAAGCCTCATTGTCCTCTCAGAGGTTGCAAGCCAAAAGAGCCCCGCAACGATAGAGGTGGAAGTGAGGGACCCCGACCAGAACCTCAAGAGCGCGACCCTGTACCTGGTCGAGAACGACTCCCGGGAGGTCGTCTGGTCCGAGGTCCGGGAGGGGGTTGGGGGCGATGCGACGATCCAGTTCTCCTGGCCGGGGACATTCTATCAGGTCACTGGCCAAGACGACCCCGTCTCTCCTGTCCTCGCGTCCGAGGTGGTCGACGTCTCGGAGAAGTTCCGACCTCTCCTGGCCCGATCTTCTCCTTGCGTCCTGCTTCTGGATTATGGAGAGTCCCAGGTTCCAGCCTACGCATACTTTGGGGATGACGGGAAACTGAACGGGCTGATCGATCAGTCAGGGCAGGTTCACTACGTCTCTCGGGAAGTTCTGAACGTCACCGCTCCCGAAGTCGATTACATGGAGTATCTGGCGAAGAACGTGACCGCGATCAAAGACGAGACTGCCATAGTATTTTACAAAATGGCCGCACCATTGGGTTCGGGAACGCTATCGTCCAGCTATCATCAGCCGATAGTGCTCTCGAGGTCGCCCCTCTTCAACTACAGGGTCGATCTTGAAGAGATTGAGGCAGAAGCTGGCGATTACGTGCCGATCGTCGTGGTTGAGGATCGAGCTTACAACGCAGTTCAGTTTTCATCTTCGACCAGAGTGAGGACGATCTGATAGCTCCTTTCAAATAAAATTGTTCAACAACGCTCCTGAAGGGAGTCGCTCCCCTCGCTAACTTTATAATACGAAAGGATAGCCCATGCCATAGTCGGAGGCGCGTCGAAGTTGCACGGAGACGAATCAAAGGGTGAAACGACTGCTTTGAGAGAGATGTCAGAGACGGGCCCCGCGTCACAAAATTTCAGAGAGCAAACTTCTCGAGATCAAACATGACCGCGCCCTCTTCTGCTCGCAGACAAAAATATCTGGGAGAAAAAGGGCTGATCGCGCTTATAACATTTCTCAGCGCCTTTGTTCCGCTGTCAACAGACCTCTATCTTCCCGCCCTTCCCGGAATGGCTCTGCACTTCAACGTCTCTGCAGAACTCGCAAATCTCACGTTGATCTTATTCTTCGTATTTTTCGCAGCAGGCACGCTTCTTTGGGGACCGCTCAGCGATAAATACGGCCGCAAACCAGTGCTCTTGATCGGCCTATCGATATATACTGCGGCCAGCCTCGCCTGTGCGGGCTCCGTGGATATTTATCAGCTGATAGCATTTCGCATTCTCCAGGCGATCGGAGGCAGCGGCGCTTTTGCTGTGGCCACGGCCATGATCAAAGATGTTTATGACAGCAAGAGCAGGGAGCCGATTTTAGCCATGGTCCAATCGATGGTTTTGATTTCTCCGGTAGCAGCCCCGGTCCTTGGCGCGCTCCTGCTGAAGTTCATGTCCTGGGGAGGTGTCTTCTGGACTTTGGCCTTCATCGGCCTTTTGGCTCTGGCAGGAAGCACGGCATTGCAAGAGACGATAGACGAGCGCAATTCGGGCTCGATGGTGCGGGCGCTGGGGGGGCTTTACAAAGTTGCATGGAATCCGGGCTTCTCGTCTCTGCTCGCCCAGTTTTCTTTGCCGAGCGTATCTGCGATGGCGTTCATAGCCGCATCATCCTACATTTACATAAACGGTTTTGGGCTCAGCCCGCAGGTTTACAGCTAATATTTCTCCATAAATGCCATCGGAATGATCTCTGGCCCGATGATTTATATGCGCATCTCCAGGAGATACAGACGTAGATCGATTATCATCGCTTGCTTTGCAGCGATCTCAGCCAGAGGCCTGCTCATCTCATTTTTTGGCGGCTTTCAGCCCTGGATACTGGCCACGGCTCTTTTGCCAGCCACCATCTGTGCAAGCTGTGTGCGAACACCCGGCACAAATCTGATGCTCGAGCAGCAGAGGGGGGACACAGGATTTGCTGCGGCTCTTATGAGCTGCTTTGGCATCTTCATGGGGAGCATTGGCATGACCATAATATCCCTGAACTGGAGCAATACAATTTTGGTCCTGGGCATGATGAATATCCTGATCGGACTGATCTCTGGGGCGCTATGGCTGCAGATCTCCCAAAAGCCGTATGTAACGCAGGTTCCGGAAAGATATACCGCTCTTGCAAGCAGGTAGATGAATCTTGAAAGAGTCCTACACTATCCGTGGACCATGTCATCAATCCAGCTCATGGTAGAACGCTCCTGTCTTAAGGACCGTCTCTTCGGCAAAGAATGGGCTTTCGCGCTCGAAAGTCTCCTCCTCGGTTTCACCGATTGCGACCACCCATGGGTAGGTCGGGGCAGTATGTGGAGTAGCTTCTTTCGCCTTTCTCGACTATGATCGTATATCGAGCCGCTTCAGTATACGTAAAAACGTTCGCAGCAGCTATAAGAAAGTGGATCTCGTCCAAAATTCGGATTTGGAAAGGTGTGGCAGGGGTTTTTCGCCCTACCAGCCGCCCTCTGCTTTCCCGGTGGCCTCTTTGAATACGGTGCCCGGGTACTTCACCTCAGAGGTGAACTCTTCGGTTACCAGGCGGTACTGCCTCTGGTTTCTGTTGCCGCGACGTTCGAGCACGCCGTCGTAGTACATTCGCGAAAGGTACGTCGATACCGTACTTAGCTTTATAATTAGCTTTATGTCGTTGGATACGGCCTCATACCGGTCTCTCAACTCGTTCGAGGAGAACCAGGAGTCTGGAAACTCTTCCCTCACGAAAATCTCCAGCCGGTCTCTTAGAGTCCGATTGTTTTCAGATTTAGGCTGGACTGTCTCTCGGACCTCATCTGCTTGTTCTGAGAAGACGCCAGCTGCTGCCAAGAAATCGATGATCTTCTCCCGAATAATGGCACCCTCAAACACGTGCGTCGACTTCATGCCGCTGTCTTCGATCTCGATCTTGACCTTCATTGAATTCACCCTCTGTCCTAGGGGGACCTCTGCTGACGGGACTCCAGCTGCGCTCTACACGATATTGGAGATGGAGAAGCCCGACTAACAGATTGAGGGAACAGTTAATGGCGAACCAGGACGAAATGGGATAGAATTCCTGATCCGCCCACCCCCTTCATTTTAACCCTTCACAGTATTATGTTAATCGCGACGAGTGATGAAAGGCGAATCGAGATGAGAGCCGTCTCGGAAGCTCCATCCCGATCCGCCCGCCCCCCTTCACTTTGCTATCTCCCTTACCAGCTATGTACAACTGTGAACTTGGAGCCACGGGGACAATCCCTAAGTCGCTCCAAAGGCAGATTGAAACTCACAATCCCAGTCTCCCCTTCACTTCCCCTACCAATGGTGAACCATTCGCCCCCTTCAAAGCGAATGTCCCCCCTTCATTGCTATGTGATCAGACGGGACACGAATTTACTTCTGCCAACATCCCTTGTGTTATATTGGTATATAAACTTTTCTGAGTGTAGGGAGTTGTAGTAGCCTGATAAAAGCCGCTATTTTGGGTTTAATTTCAGATTAAAACCAAAATAATCGATTTAATCACTTTCACAAGAATCGAAACTGATTTTGGAATTAAATAATTCAAATATGAGATAATTCATGGTCATCTACGAAATAAAAATTATCAGAATCGGAAAATTTCACTATTCTCCTCCGGAAAACGCCAAATGGACCGACAAAATATCCAATCTTCGTGACCGGCGAAATTAAAAAAGGGTTTGCGAAGCGCCTATTTTACGCGCCACGAAGGTCGATGGTAAAGGGCCCTTTGGAAACGTCTCCGGATCTCCGACCGCCGCTGCACTGGCAGCAGATCTCTGAGGCGAGGTCAAAACATCGCGCGCAGACGAGCCTCCCACAAAGCTGGCAGGTAAAAAGCTTGCCCGTCCCGCCGCATATGCTGCATATGCCCATCAATTCCATGATATCAAGATGCCTGATACGGTTCGAAGTACTCCTCCACCAGCCAGTCGCCGATCTCTTTCATATACTTGCGCTTCCGCTCATCCTCTAAAGCGGTCTGGTAGATTTCGGATAAGTCTTCATACATGTATGCCTAAAAGGCTGGTTAGAACCCATTTAAATCTGTCGCGCGCCTGGAGGCAGACGTTCCGACGGCGAAAAGCCCTTCCGTCGAAGGTCCAAGGCACCCATCACCTCAAAGAGGCAGCTCTTCAGTCATTTTCCTTTTTCCAGAATATAAATGCCACGTGTTTCGAGTCAAAAAAGCCTTTCAGCACACCGGCGTGGAGAGGGTGATCCCCACAGACTATCACCATCGTCCTTCCTGGAACTGCGGCCGCAAGATCTCCCAGATGGCCATCGATGGCAGATGCGACCTCTCTGATTTCGTCAATCCCCTCGCCCAAATGCGCGATCCGATCTATCCCGACGAAATGGGCTACAAGGAGCCTTGGGTCCGTCTTAAGAGCCACGAGGGACTTGGCCAGGATCTCCCGGTCGAAATCCCGGACGCTAAGGCTTTTGGGAACGCCCATCACCAAGTTCACGAAACCCTCAAAGGTCCGGGCGCCCTCCTCCTCCATCACCACCGCAGATCGAACGTTCTCTGAGCTTGCCCATTCCAGAAGGCTTCTTATCTCGGATTCGGAGGCCTGGCTGGTGTTGCTGATCCCGTGGTTTTTGGGCATTAGGCCTGTGAGGATCGAGGCGATGGCTGGGGTGGTGGTGGGGGCGACGCACTCCGCCTTCAGGAGAAGGCCCTCTTTCGCCATCGATCTCATCTTCGGAAGGTCCGGCTCCAGCGCCTTGTAGAGGCCGTATCCCAGGCTGTCAACGATCGCGAGAACGATTCTGTCGCATCCCCATCCCCCCACCTCGTCAATGGGCTTCCCATCGATGGGTGGGGTTCTCACCCCCAGGACCCGAGCCATAGTGGGGGCGACGTCTATCAGCTTGATCGATCTCAACTATCTTCCACCAGTTCAAAAGGGATTGAAAACAATTTTGGAGGGGAACGAAGGCTTTTCGTGATCTCGCTATCGTTCCCCCCATGCGCTCTTTACTCGACAGGTCTCAGCGTGGGCCTTCCGACCCCTTTGCCTGCCGAGCCGAAGTGCTCTTTGATCTCCAGCTCAACTTCCATTTTTTTCTTCTTGGGATCTTCCCGGTATGTTATCTCCAGGGTGATGGGCTCGTCCGGCACAAGCTGGATCTGCTGCTGGGAGAGCCCCATCTCGATCTTGCTCCCTTTCTCCAGGGTGTCCGCCAACTCTCGGAGGAAAGCTGCAGCTTCGGCAAAGCTCAGGGGGTACTCTTCCTTGACCTCGTTCTGTTTTTTGTCTTTTTCAGAGGTCGGTTCAGAACCTTGTTCAGATCCCTGTGGTAAAGTTATCGGCATTCCAAATCACCTCTTACATCTGACTGAACGCTATGTTAGAACCACATAACTGAAATAGATTTGGCCGCTTCAGAAGCTTGAGGGCCATACGTATAAACCCACATTGAATACATGAAGCCGATGGATCTCAAGACCAAGGCGCGCCTGATCTCCGTGGGCAGCATTGAGCTGCCGGAGGTCTTTCGCCCCTCGGGGCCGGTCTCGACGGCCGGTCCCGGCGCCGGGGAGAAGAACGTCTTTTTCAGATCCGGCGAGGGGAGGGTCAGGCTCTCCGTTGCGGAAAGCGCTCCCCTGAAGCTGGAGGAGCAGGCGGGAAACGAGGTTGCGATATTCGATAACGGCGTCGAGGTCGCCCGGGGAGTTCTTGAAAAGCCCTTACTCCACTGTCCCAGGCAGGCCTACATCACCGTCAGCGAACGGTGCATCTATGACTGCAAGTTCTGCGCCGTGCCGAAGCTTTCGGGGGGCGTGAAGTCAAAAGAGAGGGTGGTGGAGATGGTGGCTCAGGCCCGGGATACGGGGGAGCTTGAGGCGATATCCCTGACCAGCGGCGTCGAGCGGTCACCGGAAGAGGAGGTCTTAAAGGTGGCCGATATCATAAGAGACCTCCGCAGGTTCGATGTGCCGATAGGGGTCTCGGTAACCCCTGCCCTCAAGTCCAGCGAGATCCTAAAAGTGGCGGGAGCAGACGAGATCAAGTACAACGTGGAGTGCCTGGACCCGGATCTTTTCGGGAAGGTCTGTCCAGGAGTCTCCCTGGAGAAGATCAAGATGGCGCTCTTGGACGCCGTCGGCCATTTCGGCGAGAACAGGGTCTTCTCCAACGTGATCATAGGCCTTGGCGAGTCGGATCGCGCTCTTCGGGAGGGGATCGAGGAGCTCGCCGAGATCGGCGTGCTTCCGGTCCTGAGGGCGGTCTATCCCCATCCTCTGCGGAGGGATGCTATCAAAATGACGCGCCCAAGCGCAGAGCGGCTCATCGACCTCGCCCGTTACACCAGAAGGGTCCTCGACGAGCATGGCCTTCGAGGCGACATCGCCGAAACTATGTGCTATCGGTGCACTGGCTGCGACCTGATCCCCCACAGGGACCTTTAACTGGATGAGCGAAAACGGCGCTTAAGACTCAAAATCCTTATCATCGATCAGGCAGGTTACAAAGGGTCTTCTGTGGGATAAAAATTTAGATGGATCGTGGAAAAAAGGCTTCGATCCACCAAGACGATTCGATCTCTGTAGGGAGAGGTCACCACTTTCCCGACTTGATCACGTTCAGATTCTGGATGACCTTGGCCCCTGCCTCCTGGCTGAGGTTGTGTTTCTGGCAGATGGCAAGCGCCCTCGTGATCTCGTCCTGCTCGTCGGCCCCGGCTCGCTGAGATACGAGAACTTCGGCTGCTGCGTACCCCTTCTCCAGAAGGGTCTTCTGGACCTCTTCCAGGAGGGACTCGTTCATGCAGAGCGGCCCAGTCCCGATCTTCTCCACCACCTTGTCCATGTTCTCCATTTCCTTCGTCTTCACGCTTTCACCTCCATGCGATCTTCAAACGCCCTGATCGAACTTATTATAATTCTGATCTTTTTGCGCGATCACCATCTGAACAGATGAGAAAGGCCGATCATCCCGGTCCCCGCCTTCAAGGTCTTTTAAATGGTGAGCACCAAGCAAGGTTTGCGCCTGACCCCAGCACCTCTGCCAAATCGTCGTGATCGTCCGCCTGAGAACATCTTTATTTAATGTAACTTCTTGGTTATAAGAATATAGGTGATGCCTATTTCCGGGATCTGCAACGTGACCATCTCAATAGACGCTGAAGATGCTGGTGACAACAAATTCGACCTAATTGGTCATCGGTTAAGCCCACCATTCCTCGGTAAAGCGTCTTTTGTTCACGTGCGGATCTAGTGCCTCACTGAAACCAATTTCAAATGCAGTCCTCAAGGAAGTTTCTAATCCCTGATAGCGCAGAAGGCCGGTTAGTACAACGTTGGCATTCTCAGTGAAGATATTATTGCTCCATCTTAGCGTTGTGAATCGTACCATCTTCGCCTCAGGATTTAACCTGCGCATGACTTTATAAATTTTCCTACTTATAAAAAGAGTGAACAGGTGAGTACATATTATTTCTTCGCTACTTTGTGTGGTTGGCCTATTGTATCAGCAAATCCAGCCTTGAAGTCGCCATCCTCCGGCTTGACCCTCCCCGGAGGACCGGTCGAGGCTCGTTGAGACTTGCGAGCGGGCCGTCGAGATCAACCCGGACGACGGGAGCGTCTGGGAGCTGAAGGGCCCTCGCCCTCTCGATGTTGGGGCGCGTCGACGAGGCGGAGAGGCTCTCGGTGACGACCTGGAGCTCGCCGGAGCGCGGCGAGATCCTCATCTCGGCATCGCCCGGAGGCTGGGAGGGCGTTGTTCCTGGGGAGGCGATATAGGTCCGGCGGCGTTTCGTCTGCCCCTACCAGACCACATCACCTGATCGCCGCCACAGCGGGCCTTGAGAAGACGAGCATCTCCAGAGGGTTCCGCTTGAGGGTGGGGTCCCCGTAGATGCAGAGCTGGGCTGCTGTCGTCTTCTCCGAGCCGCCCGCCCTCAAGACCGATTCTCTCATCAGCTCGAAGAGGGCGTCCCCGATCCGGTAGGTCCCCTGCGCTCCGGTCCCGCTGATGTAATCCGGGAAGGTGGCGGCGAAGTAGCTGGGGGTGCCCTGCTCCGTGTTCCTCGCCACGAAGGCTGCAGCTCCCGCCCGCAAAAACTCCGTTGCGAAGCTCGGCCTGTCCTCGTACAAAAGGCCGG
>JBFESM010000017.1:0-17703 GCA_041548445.1 Methanothrix sp.
AACTTCTCGATGGAGAAGACACCAGTCAGGTCTTCAACGCTCCTGCCCCACTCATAGTGCCTGCCCTTGTCGTTGACAGCGACGTTCTTGGAGAGCCATCCGATGTGAGCGACGCCGATTACGTTGGAGTTGAAGTTCGCCTCGAGAGCGCCAGTGCAGCATCCGCACCCTTCATCTTCCACCTCGTTACTACCATCAAGCTCCTCACAGCACTGTCTCCTGGTCTTGACCTCGGTGTTCTTCTGGAGGTGCTCAGCGTGGGTGTACATCTCGACTACTACAGCTCCGATGTAGTAGTTCTGGACGCAGAGCTTCTCGATCCACTTCTGGTCGTAGGTGCCGGTCTGGTAGCTCACGGGCATATACTCTAACTCGGCCTCCTTGGTGAAGTTGATGTAGTCGAGGCAGACCACAGGACTCCGATCCAGGGGTATGGTGTAATGGCATTCGGATCCGAACGGATCCCTCTGTGCTTCGATCTCCGTCCTCTCGGTGATTACGTTTCCGCTTCCGGACTCCTTCTCTACCAGCTTGTTTCCGGCCAGGCCAGGCTGAGTCTGAATGATGGTCTCTACGTTCTTGTAGCCAACGCCTTTTACGTTCGCCTTCTCGTACATGTAGTTGGCAGCTCCTGCCATGCCAACAAGGGCCATGCAGAGGACTAAAAGTACCGCTAATTCTCTCCTCGTAAAATCCCTCCAATCAATTCTCCTAAAATTCGATATAAATATGTTAACATTTTTAGATCTTTTAAATTCCTACAGGTCATAGGTCCATGTACGCATAAGTGTCCGATTTTTTGTGGATTTGCGTATACCCATATCCAAGGCAGAAGGTTTATACATTTAAAAAAATATCGATTCATTTATTACTCATGTTCGGAAAGATCTCCCCTTTCGAGCAGCCCTGAAGAATTCAGAGGACTTTATGATGCGGCGCTAGAAAAAGTGATAGCTGAAAAGGCAGTTGGTTTGCAGGACGAATCGGATGGGCAAAATTGTGCGCGATGGTTAAAGCGACCTTCTCATTATGATGGCCCCCTCGCCGTCGGGGTAGTAGTTCGGGCAGGCCGTCACGATCTCAAAGCCCAGATCGAGGTACAGGTTCTGAGCCTTTTTGTTGGTGGCCCTCACCTCCAGGATCACGGACATCACTGCGAGCCTGCGAAAGATCTCCAATAGCTCGGTCATCAGCCTTCGGCCGACTCCAAGACCCTGGAGTCCGGATCTCACAGCCAGCCAGAAGACTCTGCCCTCCAGAGCCGACTGCCTGAACCCCAGGACCATCCCGGCGATCCTTCCGTTCGTTTCCGCCACCAGGAAGGTGGTGGGGTAGTTCTCGAAAAAGAAGGTGAGAAGGTAAGGGTCGTGGTCGCCCCCAGCCTCGGCGTCCAGATCGATCGCCTCGGAGAAATCGCGAGGCTCAAACCTTCTGATCGTCAAGTTCTCCTTTGGGCGCCCAGCGGCGTTCATCGAGTTCATCTTCGGCACCTTGCCCATCGGCCTCAAGATAAAAATAGCTTTTCGGCGGGGAAGAATAGCTCGCAGCATTTCGCCCCGTTTGGGCGAGATATCTCAAGCTTTTTATCCCATCCGGTTCTGGTGAAAGCGAGAACGGTTCCCGATGGCAGATGGCGCCTCGCAAAGGCGGAGACGGCCGCTGATACAATTGAGTCGAAATGGGATTTTTGGGAAGGCGATGGATGATATGAACCGAAAAATTAGTTTTGGGCTCCCGATGCTGTTGATTCTGTTTCTGGTCCAGGTCCCCATCTCGCAGGGCATGGAGGCGGACGGGTTCAACGGCACCACCTACATCCTCGCGAAATCGGAGGCCGAGGTGATAGTTCCCGCCAACGGCAGCAGCTTCAACCTGACCCTCCCCTTCAAGTCTGAGATCTGGCTCTTCGATTCTCAAGGCGTGGAGGTTCCCGTCGAGACGGAGGTCCACTTCTGGCGCGGATCTTATCAGTACGAGGTCGTCTCCGAGAAGTATGTGGAGGGCCACCTCAACTACACCCATCCCATCGCAGACCAGCGGTTCGTCGCCTCCGCCGAGGAGGGGGTGGCTGTCCGGGTCGTCCTTCCAGCAGGATACGCCACCGGCGATCCCCTCCTGGGGAAGGCGAGGCCCAAACCCGACGAGGTCAAAACCGTGGAGAACAGAACCGCCCTCATCTGGACGAATCCGGCAAAGAGGACGATGATCGACGTCAGCTTCTACAGGGATGATGCGCCCAGAGCCTTCAGGCTCTTTCTCCTGCTCCTCGCCTTCCTGGCCGGGGTTCTCGCCCTCGAGCACCTGACGAGCATAAGAAGGCTCAAGTCCGTCAGGAAAGAGGCCGATACGGATCAGGAGGAGAAAGAAGGTCAGCTCTGAGATCAAATCCGAGCTCGGACCCGGGTCAGATCTAAGTATCAGACGCTTCCATCCCAGGCCACCATGAAGCCGAAAGAGATCTGGAGTGGGATCTACGTCGTGGGGGGGCCGGGCCTCTCCCACCCTGCGGACTGCTGCGTCTACCTCGTCGACGCTGGAAGAGAGCAGGTTTTGATCGACGCGGGCGCAGGCCCCGGTGCAGATGCGATATTGAGAAACGTCGAAACCCTCGGTTTTGATCCTGCCCGGATCGGCCACCTAGTCGCCACCCATTGCCACATCGACCACATAGGGGGCATATCCCAAGTCAAGGAGGCGAGCGGCTGCGAGGTGATCGGCCACCAGGCAGATAGAGACGGAATCGAGCTTGGCGATCGGATGCTCACAGCCGCCGACCTCTACGGCATCGAGTACTGGCCCGTGGGGCTGGATCTTATCCTGGAAGGGGATGAAGAGCGGCATCAACTCGGCGATCTGGAGTTTCATTTCATCGCCACACCGGGCCACACCCCGGGGAGCATCGCAGTCTATCTCGACCTCGAAGAGGGACGGGCGCTCTTCGGCCAGGACGTTCACGGCCCCTTCAGCGAGGGCTGGGGGTCTGACATAAACCAGTGGAGAAGGTCGATGGAAAAGCTCCTGGATCTTGAGGCCGACCTACTCTGCGAGGGTCACGCCGGGATCTTCAGGGGCAAGGACGTGCGAGCTTACATTGAATCTCAGCTGAGAAGGTACCAGCACCTTTAGACGCTTGCGTCTTCGACCCGGACCGTCGGGCTCGTCGGTCCGAGATCGGGCCGGAAACGTCGCCGCCTCTTCTCCCAGCTCACAGGTCCGCCCTGAAGGTCGCCACTTCGCCCACCTCGGCAGAGATCTCGACGTCGAGGAACCTGGTGGCTGTCCAGATGTTCGTCGAGGCGTGCCTCGATATTTCGGGGGCGGTGTAGGACCCGCCCGCCAGGGCCAGGTAGGGTACAAGCTGGTCTGCGAGGTACCGGTCCACCGCGGCCTTTGATCTCAGCTCTGCCACCATATCCTCTGCTGCAAAAGCGCCCACCTTCTCTGCCGGGAGGCCTCGCTCCCCGAGAGCGCTCGCCCCTTTGCGGCTCGACCAGAGGGTGATGCCGCTTCCGGTGGAGGGATGCGTATTGGTTTCGCAACTAATCTTCGCATCAAAGCCCGACCGCTCCAGTTCCTCGACGGCCGCCTCCGATTGCCTCTTTGCGACGTGCTCGGGGAGGTTGGATGAATGAGATACGCCCTCGATCTGCCCAGGTTCAACGGCCAGGAGATCGGCACTCTTTAGGTTTCCGGGAACCACCTCCAGGGTGGCGACCCCTCCGCCCCTTGGATAGTAGCCGCGCCGTGCGCAGGAGAGGCGGGATTTAACGCCGAACTCGGCGAAGGCTAAAAGCGCAACGTGTGACAGGTAGTCTATCGTCGGCGACCACTTGACATCGGTTCCGCCCCGGACAGTCAGAACTGTAGGCGAGTCGGCATGGACCAGGGCCGGAAGGAGGCACTGCATGAGAAGAGTTATGCTCCCGGCGGTTCCGATATCGATCTCGTACTTTCCACCCCGGACCTCTCCCGGCCGAAAGGTTATCTCCGGCGACCTCGGCTTGACGCCCTCGGTTTTGGCGTTCGTGACCTTCGCCAGTGCCAGTATCGCCGTGACGTGCTGGGGCGATAGGCCAGGCTTCGATCTGCCCTCCCTTATCCTCGTTATTCGCACGGTATCGCCGGTGACCGCCGAGAGGGCCACGGCGGTCCTCACGATCTGGCCTCCGCCCTCACCGAAGGACCCGTCGATCTCTATCATTCGACCGCTGCGTTGAACGAGGCCTCGAACTCTTCGCACATCCCGGCTACCCTGGAAGCGACCTCGTTCAAGAGCACCACGGGATCGACGTCTCTTGTCTTGAGCCGGAAGATGGGGCTCGTCATCATCGGAAACTTGGCGTCGTAGGTGGCCAGAAGGACCCTGTCGTCTTCGAGCAGCTCCGTCCTGAGCAAGCTCAGTAGTGTGTGACTCTCTCCCTCGAACTCCATGTGGAGCTCGTCTTCGGTCTTCTTGAGGATCTTTACGTTCATCTGATCATCCCAGTTCCGAAATCTGTGCTGAGCTTGCGGGACTCGACCTGCTCGCATTCGGGACAGACGAGCCGGTTTCCTTCGAGCTTCAGGGGCGTCGCGCACCTTGTGCAGTAGGCCTTGACCACACCCAGGTCCTCATCGACTATCGATAGGCCTATTGTGGGCGTATCGTCGATTATCTTGGCTTTGACGATGTCCCGAAGGCCGAAGACCTGGCGTATGTCCTTGACGTAGGAGTTCTTGACCCTGGATATGTGGATCAAAGCCTCTGTGTTGTGGATGGGCCTCGACTCGCACCCTCTCTTGAAGGCCAGCCGGAGGATGGCCAGGCTCTCTTTGAGGTCGGTGATCTGGCCGACGACCACATCTCCGTTCTTCAGCTTCACAGGGGCGTTGGTCCTGGGAAGGACCTTTGCGGACCTCTCCTTGGAGGCGACCTCTGTCACCCCCGCGGTCGAGGCGCGAATGTGCTCTCCTTTGATGTAGGTGCCTTCGCCGGGCATGAACTCCTCTGCAGCGCCGACGACGTCACCGGGAATTACAAAATTGCATTTCATCTTATAGTTCACCTGCAAAATATACGATATAGTTCGACTTCTATGATCTTAACTTCTTTGCTGTGAAATTTGAAGGACCTCTTCAGGGGAAAGGCGATTCTTTGGACCTCTTCGACCTCACAGGGTTCTACGAACCGTCTAATGAACCCTTCGCTTCCAGCGTTGTGGATCGAGTAGATGACCTCAGCAATCTCCATCGCCTTTCTGAGAAAGGCCCGATCGCCCTGACTTCCTTTCTGGGCACCGAAGGGCGGGTTCATGACCACCGTGGAGACGTTTTTGAGGGCGATCGACGCGGCGTCACCTCTCACGAACTCGAGATCGACGCCAAGACGGCGGGAGTTCCCTTTTGCGATTTTGATGGCGGCTGGATCCAGCTCGACGCCCACAGATCTCGCACCGAGGAGGGCGGCTCCTATGGCGAGGATCCCGGTCCCGCAGCCGAGGTCGCAGACGGTGCCTTCCAGATCTCCCCGAAGGAGGGCCGAATAGAGGAGCTCCGAGGCGATAGGGGCGGGGGTCGAGTACTGTTCAAGCCTGGGGTCGGGGGCGGCAAACCCCTCCAGTCGTTCCAGGATCATGTCGAGCTTTCGTTTCTTCATGTTTCTTCATATTCGTGGAGATGAGGAGGACGGTCGATGGGCGCTAAGTCCCGAAAAGGGAATGTCAATATCGAGCTGTTTCTTGGGCCCTCGACCTATATGAAGTAGTGGGTCAGGTCGATGAGCAGGTACAGGAAAACCAAGGCCGCAAAGAGCCTGAACCCTCTCCAGACCAGAAACTCCAGCAGGGCCTTATGGGAATGTCTCTGCAACCGGGAGGTCTTGAATTCGGCCCTTCTTGGGGCGAGTTCGCCAAGATCCAGCACGAGGCCAGAGGCGAATTTTGACAGCGATCTCAGGGGAGACCTGCGATACGCCTTGGCAATTGCAAGATCTCCGCAGGCCTCACCCATCGAAAGATCGTCTGCTGGAGGGGGCAATTCGGAAGGCTCCGGGATCTCAAAGGGCAAGATCTGTCCCGTCTCAACCTCGCCGAGTGCTTCGGGTCCCAGGACCCCGGTCCATTTCTCTTCTGGATATTCCAGCGTTTCCTCAGATTCAATGCATCCTTTGGCTGAGGGTCCATCCTTCGAAGAGAGAACGTCGTCGATGGAGTGGATCATCGAAGATCTGATTTCGGACCCCTTGTCCAGAAACTCTTCATACTCCTGAATCAGGTCATTGGCGTAAAAGGATTCAGGCTCTTTCGAGGCGGTTGGGATGAACTCCCTCTCGCCTGGAAGAGATGTTCTGGGCTTGGATTTTCCCGGCGGCATCTCCTCGATCAGGTTCATGGACTCGTTCCAGGTCCTGACGGTCTCCAGCTCTGCCGCTTGTGTCAAGGCCGCCCTGGTCAGGACCCGGCCCATGAGGAGGAGAGCCCTCTGATAGGTCTCCAGAAGAGTGCCTCTTTCCGCCTTTCCGGCTTTTGAGATCTCCTCGAGCCTCTTAGTCATCAGGCGGGCCTCTCTGATCTGGAATGGGTTTACCATCCCCAGGTCCGGTGCCGCCAGCTCGAAGGCGCTTTCGGCGCGTTTGAGATAGGCCATAGTCTCCGAGAGGTCTGTCGGAGATTCGTCCTTCAGCTTCGACGTCATGAACCGTCCCAGGGTCTTGAAGGCGGGAAGGAGGTGTCCGCAGGCCTCCTGGCAGCCCCGGCTGGCCGAGCCGAGCTGGAGGATCGCCTGAGAGAAGTGCTCGGTGGCGTCGGCGACGACGTCATAGAGCTTCCAGGGCTCATCTTTGGTGAGGGCCAGCCGCCACGTCTCCTTTATGCCCATCATGCTCCGCCGCAGCGCCTCGACGCAGGGCCTCTCCGAGTCGTCCTCCGCGTTCGAGAGAGCGGAGTTGAGGGCCGATACCCCCTCTTCAGCCAGCTTGACCGCCTTCTCTGGCTCGGCCTCCATCTCCAGAATCGTGAAGGCGGAGGCAAACCTCGCGATCCCGGCCTCTATCTCCAGGTTGGGCAGGCCCACTCCCGGGGTCCTGGCAAGCTCGATATAGCAGTCCGAGGCCCCGACATAGTTGGCGGAAGCCTCCTCAAAAAGCCCCCCGGCGTCCAGATCCGCCTCCTCCCCGACTATCTGGTGGAGGGCCTGCTGGTGAAGGTCTCGGGCCTGAATCCACCGGACGGCGGAAAGCCACGAGACGGCGTTGGCGCGGACCGGCTGCATGCTCTTTCTGATCAGATCCAGGCTCGTTTCGAGATGGTCAGAGGCCAGGTCGTAGTCGCCTCGGTCCATGTAGAGCCTTCCGAGGTTCGATAGAACGACCCCCGCGTTGTGGTTCTGACCGATCCCCTCGAAGATCTCCATGCTCTTGTTGTAGTAGCCGATGGCGACGTCCACCATATTCATCTCGGCATTGACCCGCCCCATCCGGTTGAGAAGCCAGGCGACCTGCCTCTGATCGCCCAGGCCCTCAAAATCTGCCAGGCTCTTCTCGTAGTACTGGAGGGCGAGGTCGAAGTCGCCCGTCTCGGCGTAAATTCGGCCGAGGCTTCCAGTCATCTGGGCCACGCCGAACTCGTCATCAAGGTTTTTGAAGATCTCCTGGCTCTTGCGACAGTTTTCGAGGGCCTTATCATAATCTTGGCCGCTCCTGTAGGCCGATCCCATGTTGCCAAGAACGTGGGCTAGGCTGCCGACGTCGCCGAGGGTGGAGAACCCCTCTGCTGCCCGCTCGTAGTAGTGAAGGGCCCGGCCGAGGTAGCCCTGCCGGGCATGGACCTGGCCGAGGTTGTTGAGGAGGACGTATCTCAGGTGCTGGTCCGAGGCGAGGGTGAGGGCCTTGTTGTAGCATCGAGCGGCGATCCCCAGATGGCCCGCCAACCTGCAGATGTCGCCGAGCCTTTTGATGTCGTAGATGTCGGAGAGACAGTTCAACAGTTTGTGGCAGATCTTCTCGTCGATCTGTCCTTCTTCGAAGCTCTCCAGGAGTGCGGCCACCAGATTTGCACAATCTCCGCTAATCGATTTTGGATCTATGGCGCGGGAAAATCCGCCCCTCATGTAAGACTCGAATATCTCCTGGAGGACTACGAGCTGATCCATCGGATATCAATCGACTTTTATCTTTAAGTAGTTTCTGCGGGAATAATATATCACGGATATATTGAGTATATTCAGTTGACGCGGATTAAGCAAATTCCCTCCACCACAAATTGAATTTTACAGTAGGGACGAGTTCTCATAGTATAGGGGGACGTACTCGCCAAAAAGACGGAGAAGCGTCGTTTATTTAATGTCGGAAATCCTTGAGCATGTTGTAAAAATGCCGCTATCAATGGGTCTGCTTCGGTCTGGGTGACGAACGAAACGAAATCGGCCAGAGTATCTGATCGATATCGATCCGGGTTCGACCCTCCAGCCATCGAGGCCTTTTTGGCGGCCGGTCATCCGGAAGATTTCAAGATACGTTTGTGGATCGGAGAATGAAAAGATGATTCAAGAAAAAGTACCTTATGAGGATGGGGAGGCAGAAGGGTACGTCATACCCCTGGGACCCGCAAACCTCGTCGTGGTGGTGGCGAAGAGGGGCATGGTCGGATGCGGGGCCTTCGACGTGGAGGCTCTGGAGAAGTTCGGCTATCCCGCGGCTAGGGTGAAGCCGACGCAAAGCGACTCGATCGCCAACATCGAGGACCTCCTTTCCGGCGAGATCAAGGACGCCAACGCTGCGGCCGCAAAGCTCGGGGTCGAGGCTGGGATGAGCGGAAAAGAGGCCCTCGACCTCCTCTGATCGCAAAACGAGGTCCGCTCCATGATCACCCTGGAAGACGTCCGTAAAGCGGCCCGGCTTATTGAGGGCAGGGTCATCCGCACCCCCCTCGTCCGCTCGCCCACCTTTTCGCGGATGGCAGAAGCCGAGGTCTACCTTAAACTCGAGTGCCTCCAGATGGGCGGCTCCTTCAAGGTGAGAGGCGCCACCTACAAGGTCCTGAGCCGACGCGAAGAGATAGGCTCGGCGGGCGTCGTTGCGGCCTCTGCCGGAAATCACGCCCAAGGCGTGGCCCTGGCCGCGAAGGCCGCGGGCCTTCCAGCGACGATCGTGATGCCGGTCTGGGCCTCGATAGGAAAGCAGGAGGCTACCCGGGGCTACGGGGCCGAGGTGATCCTGGCCGGAGACAGCCTCGCCGAGAGCATAACGGTCGCCCAAAAGATGGCAGAGGATGGAAGGGCTTTCATCCACCCCTACGACGACGAGGATATAATCGCCGGCCAGGCGACGATCGGCCTTGAGATTCTGGAAGATCTCCAGGACCCGGACCTGGTGATCGTCCCCATCGGCGGAGGCGGCCTCATCGGCGGGATCGCATCTGCGATCAAGACCCTCCGGCCCGAGACGAGGGTCGTTGGGGTCCAGGCCGCGGCCTGCCCCTCGGCCCTCGAATCCCTCAGAGCCGGAATGAGGATCTCAGTCGACGCCGAGAAGTCGATCGCCGACGGGATAACAGTAAAGCAGATCGGCGAGACGAACTTTCCGATAATCCGGGAGAAGGTCGACGACGTCGTCCTGGTGGAGGAGGAGGAGATATCATCGGCGGTGCTGGCCCTTCTGGAGAGAAAGAAGGTCCTGGCGGAGGGCGCGGGAGCCACGCCCCTGGCGGCCCTCCTCGGCTCGAAGGTCTCGATCCCGGAAGGTAGCAAGGTCGTTTTGGTGATCAGCGGGGGAAACCTCGACTCACCACTCCTGGAGAGGGTCGTAAGGCAGGGGCTCTTGAAGAACGGCAGGATCATGCGGTTTTCTGCCTGCATCGAGGACGTCCCCGGCTCTCTGGCCCGACTTCTGAGCCTGGTGGCGGAGAGGGGCGGAAACGTCCTCGCCATCAATCACGCTCGGGGCGGAAGAGACCTCTCCCTCTTCAGATCGAGGGTGGACCTGGAGGTGGAGACCCGGTCCTTCGGCCAGATCCAGGAGATCAAAGAGGCTCTTTTAAACGCCGGGTACGAGATCAGGGTCGAAAGATAAGCACGATATTTTTTCATTATGCCTTAAGGATCACCTCAGTCTGAGGCTATCGCCTCGACGGGATCGAGCTTTGACGCCCTGATCGCTGGGTATAGCCCAGCCAGGAAGTTCAGAACCAGGGCGAAGAGGATGGAGTAGACTATGAGCTCAGGCCGCAGGGAAAAGGTGAGGGCGACGCCGCCGAAGCCCGAAGGGCCGTAGGTCGAGATTAGCCTTCCCGCCAGCAGGCCGACGATCGATCCCAGGACGCCACCGGGAAGGGCGAGGAGGAGGTTCTCCAGGATGAATATCTTGAGTATCGATCCTCTATCGGCACCCATCGCCATCAGTATCCCGATCTCCCGGGTCCTCCGGCTGATGATCATGATGGTGGTGTTGGCTATGACGAAGCCAGAGATGGCGAGGATCATGGAGTAGAAGATGAGGTTTATCCGCGACTGGGTGCCGACGAAACTCGCGATCTCCCGGCTGAACTCCTGCCAGGAGCTGGTCTCGCGGTTGAGGCTGCGTTTGAGGGCTTCTGCGGCGACGGGGGCATCTTCGAAGTCAGAGAGCCGCACCCCGATCTCTGATACTACGTCCCCCTCTCCCACCAGGTCCTGGGCGGTCTTTAGGGGGATGTAGACGAGGCTGTAGTCCTTGACCGTCCCCTTCTCGACGAGCCCCGCCACCTTGAGCCTTACCGTCCTGTCCTTCAATACGAGGTCGAAGCTCTCCCCTGGCCGGATCTCCAGGTTCTCGGCGAGCTTCGTCCCGATGAAGGCCGAACTCCGCCGATACTTCAGCTCCGAGAAGTCTCCGGCCAGAATCGAGTTCTGGACGTTCATGAGGAGGTCTTCGGGGCCGGGGTCGACACCGACGAACTCGACCCCCTCGACGTTATCCCTGTGCCTGGCGGCCCCCTGGCCGACGAGCCTCGCTGAGACGGCGATGACGCCGGGGTAATCCCGGACCCGCTCAGATATGGTCCTGTAGAGGTGGAGGTACTCCTCGTCCTCTTTCGGCTCGATGTAGAGGTGAGGGTTCTTCTCGATGGTGCTAGCCACGATCTCGGTTAGCACCCCCGAGGTGAGGCCGAGGGACATTATGATCACCCCGACGGCCACCCCCACCGAGAGGAGGGTGAAGGCCGTCCCCCTCCTGTTGGAGAGGATGTGCCTCGTCGCCACCGCCGTCTCAAATCCGAGGGAGATGCACCGGCAGGCAAACCGATCCTCGATGAAGGTCGGCCTCCAGATCCCGCGCCTCCGCCACCCGACCTCCGCGCCCTTGAGGGCCTCGACGGGGTCGAGGCCGGAGGCCCTATAGGCAGGGTAAGCTCCGGCCAGGAGGCTGAGGCCGAGGGCGATTAGGACGTAGGTGGGAAAGTTCCAGGGGTCGATCACCAGGGGGATGGAGCTCACGTCCCTTCCCCCGGCGGTTATCTCGAACTTGAAGCTTCCGAGGGCCAGAATTCCAAAAATGCCAAGGAGGCATCCGAAGAAGCCGCCGATCAGCCCCAAAATCCCGCTCTCGTAGATGAAGATCTTTAGGAGGTTTGGCCGGTCGGCCCCTAGGGCGAGGAGCATCCCGATCTCCCGGGTCTTCTCCAGAACCAGCATGTTCATGATGGCCGCGATCCCGAAGGCGGCGATGATCATCACAAAGAAGATGGAGAGGGCCCTCCAGAAGCCGCCGACGTCAATCGACCTCATGATCTCAGGGTTTGTCTCCTGCCAGCTCATGGCGTTGTAGCCGAGACCGTCAACGACCTCAGCGACCCTCTCAGCCTCGTCGATGTCGAAGAGCCGGAGCTCGACGGAGCTTATGACGTCCCCCTCGTCGAGAAACTCCCTGGCCGTCCTGAGGGAGACGTAGGCGAAGCTCTCGTCCAGGGGGGTTCCGGTATCGAAGGTCCCCACCAGCTCGAGGTTCGTGGTCCGAGCCCGCGGGAAGCTCACCTCCATCCGGTCGCCGACCAACAGGCCGAGGTCGTCGGCCAGCTTGAAGCCCATGACGACGTTCTTGCCGTCCAGGATGTCGAAGAACTCGCCCTCGACCATCGAGTCACTGATCTTGTAGATGGCGTCCTCGTCGGCGGGGCCGACGCCCCGGAGGAGGGCGTTTCTGCTCTTCTCCTTGAAGGAGATAGTCGCCTGGGTCGATAGGGTCGCAGAGTGAGACCTGACCCCCTCGATGGCGGCGACCTTCTCCAGGAGACCCCGATAGAGGTGGATGTACTTCTCGCCCTCAGCGGGCGAGATCCGGACGTGGGGGAGCTTCTCCTCGACGATGTCGGTCAGAAGCTCCTGGGAGCCATTCCCAAGAGAGGTGAAGACCAGGGATATGGAGACGGCTAGAGCGACGGCTGTCACCGAGAGGAGGGTCTGGCGCCTGCGAGATGTGATGTGCTTCAGCGCCACGAAGAGCTCGAAGCTGGAGGCGAGGGACAAAACAGACTATAATTCGGCCTTGCAAGTTTAAAGCCATTCTCTCCAAAGCCAAGTATTTTGGCAAAGCAAATGAACATTTTTGTGAGGGTATTATGACCAAAACGTATAAAAACGTCGAAAAAAACCGAATTTAACAGATCAAAATGGATATTAAATCTGAGAGTTCCTCCCCAAATGCGATCGAGACAAGACTAATGGGACGGATGGGAGGGCGATAGAGGATGCATCAGGTTCTGGTGGTGGGGTTGAAGGGCGTGGACTCGGGAAAGACCACCTTCTCGCGAGCCCTTCTATCGCACCTGAGAGATGAGGGGCTCAAAGTTTGCGGCTTCAAGCCGATGGCGGGAAATAACATCTGGTACGACTACGACGTCGTCAGCAGGGCGCTCTCCCAGGGAAGGCTCTACGGGAGGGATGCGGGCCTATTGAAGGAAGAGTCCAGCGGAAACGTCCCCGAGGAGCTGATAAAACCGGTCCACAGGCTCTGGTCTGAGCCATCGCTGATCGACGCCGCCAGCGGGGTCCCGACCTTCATCCTCGACAGGATCACCTTCTGGCCTGAGGGCGAAGATGGAGATGAGGAAGGTTATGGAGATGAGAGGAGCGTCCTGGTCGAGAACGCCAACGTCCACCTCAACGGCGAAAAGAAGCTCTTGAGGAAGCTGTACCCGAAGGCGGCGGACGTCTACAGGGTGGAGGATGCAAACGACCTGAACGACCTGGTGAAGGACCACTACGGCCGGGCGATCGGATCGGCCTATCGAAAGATCGCGGAAGAGCACGACGCTCTGGTGATCGAGGGGTACAGCGACGCCGCCCTCCCCGCAGGCGACGTCTGCGATCTGGACCTGGTCGTCGGCGTGGAGCCCTGGCAGATCTCCGTCTACGATCCCGATAGGTACCTCGACGCCGTCCGGCTCTCGACCCCTTCTTATTCGAAGGAGATCTCCACCAGCAGGGTGATGGAGCTTCTCAGCCCCAAAAAGGTGGTCGAGTACCAGCCCTCACAGCCCGACGAGCGGGTGGACCGGCTGAAGGAGATGATGCCGGAGGTCCTGGAGGAATGCTAAGGCGGGCCAATCGCCCGAGCGGTGCCCTTCGCTCCAATATTTAATGAAATCGAGTCTGTCCGACTTCATACTCACTTCCCACCAGCCCTCGGCACAAGGCACTTCGGCCCGTCGCCGATCAGGTCCTCTCTTCCTGCAATCCGGAGCCCCTCCCGGACGAGCCCCCAATTCCTCCTGTCCCGGTACTGAAGGATCGCCCGCTGGATCTCCTTCTCGCGCCCCCGTGGGACGTGGACTGCCTTTCCTGAGAAGGGGTCGATCCCCGAATGGTACATGCAGGTGGAGACGGTCATGGGGGTCGGGGTGAAGTCCTGGACCTGCTCGGAGTAGAGGCGGTTGTCCCGGATGTACTCGGCCAGCTCCACCATGTCCTTTATTTCGCATCCGGGATGGCCGGAGATGAAGTAGGGGACCAGGTACTGCTCTTTTCCTTCATCCCGGCTGAGAGACTTGAACCTCCGTCTGAACTCCTCGAGGACGGCCCTTGAGGGCTTGTGCATCGTCTCCAGGACCCGATCGGAGACGTGCTCGGGCGCCACCTTCAGGTGGCCCGATACGTGGTGGCGGCAGAGTTCGTCGAGGTACTCGGTGCCCGCCGGGGACTGGTCGGCAAGGATCAGGTCGTGTCTGATCCCTGAGCTGACGAAGACCCGCTTGACGCCGGGGATCTCCCGGATGCGGCGGAGGAGTTCGACCTGCTGCCTGTGGTCTGCCGCAAGGCTCGGGCAGTCCGGGCTGCAGAGCTTGTCGGCGCAGGCCCCACAGTTTTTCCAACGGCTGCAGACCATCCCGTACATGTTGGCGGTGGGGCCTCCCACGTCCTGGATGACGCCAGCAAATCCCGGCAACTTCGTCAGCCTTTCGGCCTCCCTCACCAGGGACTCAATGCTCCTGCTCTGGATGATCCTTCCCTGGTGGTGGGTGAGGGCGCAAAAGGAGCAGGATCCAAAGCACCCCCGATGAGAGGTTATCGAGAACCGCACCGGCTCCAGGGCAGGGATCTCTTCCCTGTAGGAAGGGTGAGCTGCCCTGGAGTAGGGAAGCTCGTAGATTTTGTCCAGCTCCTCGGTCGTCATGGGCAGAGCAGGCGGGTTCTGGATGACGACAGTCTTGGGATGGGGCTGGACGACTCTTCTTCCCCGAAAGGGGTCCTGCTCGCCATGGTGAAGCCGGAAGGCCTCGGCGTACTTCCTCTTGTCCTTGGCCACCTCCCCGAAGGATGGAATCTCGGCGAACCCCTGGTGGTCGGTCGACCTCCACTCTCGCACCTCCATCTTGACGACGGTCCCCGGAACGTCCCTGATCTCCCCCAACTCCTCGCCCCCCTCCAGGCGGCGGGCGATCTCACGAATAGGCCTCTCGCCCATCCCGAAGACGACCATATCCGCCGGCGCGTCCGCCAGGATCGACCCGCGGACCGAATCCGACCAGAAGTCATAGTGGGCGAACCTCCGGAGGCTCGCCTCGATCCCGCCGAGGACGAGAGGAACCTTCGGAAATAGGGCGTGAACTTTGTTGGCGTAGACGATGGCGGCTCTGTCGGGCCGGAGGAGGCGGCCACCGGGGGAGTAGACGTCCCTCCTTCGCCTCTTCAGATTCGGCGAATAGTTGTTCACCATCGAGTCGACGTTCCCGGAGGCGACGCCGAAAAATAGCCGGGGCTCGCCGAGGGCAGAAAAGTCCTCGTCCCGCCTCCAATCGGGCTGGGGTATGATCCCGACTGTGTGCCCCGCATCCTGGAGCACCCGGCCGATGAGCCCCACCCCGAAGGAGGGGTGGTCGACGTACCCGTCCCCTGAGATCAGGATCACGTCGAACCGGTCGATCCCATCGCGCTTCGCCTCCTCCATCGAGATGGGGAGTGGCGGTGAGCCCTCCGCCCTCGCTCTGGGTCTCCTCCTGCTCCTCTTCCGACTCATCTAGAGCCTCTCTTTGAGGAAGGGGAGGCGAAGCCCAGACCTCTCGTCGATGCACCTTCGGGCTTCGAGGCCCAGAAACTCAAAGACCACCGCCTCGACGACGAGGTAAGTCGTCGCCCTCTCCCGAAGACAGCCCGTCACCGACCTGTCGTCATGCCCCGCCGAGGCGTGGATGTGGACCGTCGGCTCGCCTTCGTCCCCCGGATATACCGTCGCCACGCCGAAGGTCTCCCAGGCCCCCTCCAGGTCCTCGACGAAGGGCGGCCCCGGCGGGATGGTCGGCTCCTTTGGCCCGGTGATGAGCCTTCCTTCCCGCAGGGCTCCGAGAAAATGGATCATGCCGCAAGCTACGCCCAACTCCTCCACAAACCTCTGGATCGACCCGATCAGATCTTCGCCATCCTCCAGCCTGATCACGAAAACCCTGCCGAGCCGTCCTTCTGAGTATTGCATGTAACTATCTATGAGATAACTATCATAATAAAACCCTGACCCGGGCCGAGGCGGGCGCGACGGCCGTAGATCGATCGTCGACGTCAATTTGTCTAGGCCGCTGATCGACCGACACCGTCAATCGATCGATACTGTTATCTACCTGGAAGCTATTTTCAGACGGGAAGCCCCGGACTTATCCGGGACCGTTGAACAAAGATGTGGGGGATTTGTACGAACCGAATTTCATCAGCACTGTTGATATCTCTCTTCGGCGTCATCGCCATATCCGTGATCGGCGCAGGAGCCGTAGTGATAAATGAGGTGGAGCTTAATCCGCCTGGAAACGCAACCAAATGGGTCGAGCTTTACAATGATGGCGGAGAGGACGTCGACGTTTCCGGCTGGGTTGTCACCATAGTCAACCCGCCCTGGAATGGGCCGATACCAATTCCGGATGGAACGGTCATTCCGGCAGGAGGCTACTACCTCGCCGAGGGAGCCGAGCAGTGGAGCCAGGACTACAACGGCACCGTTACCCTTGAGGACGCCTCTGGCGTCAAGGTCGACGAGACCCATCTCATGGCCGACGAAAGCGACAGCGACTTCACCTACGGCCGCTATCCCAACGGTCTGGACACCGGCCAGAGATCCGACTGGAAGCTCATGAAGGCCACTCCCAGAGCTGAAAACACCCTCAGCACGACGAGGGCGGTATTTGGGTAACATTGACCGAAGTGAATTGAGATTAGGCGGACGAAACTGGACCGGTCTCTCACAACGCGACCGTCCAGACAGGTCTATCTTTTTCGGTCTTTTTGGATCCTGTTTTGATTGAAGAATCCGCGAAATTCTCTGGTCGAACTGAACCATCGTTCTGATCGATACGGTTATTTATTTGGAGATCGTTTCAGCAGACAATTCCGACAGGTTGCTGTCGGCCGGAGCAAATCTTGAATTGTGGTGGGGGATTTTGTCATGTGTCGAATTTCGATGAGACTGTTGATATCCTTATTTGGCGTCTTGGCGATATCTGGTGCGGGTCTCGGCGCGGTCGTGATCAACGAGGTGGAGCTAAACCCGCCCGGCGACGCCAACGAGTGGGTGGAGCTTTACAACAACGGCGCAGAAGAGGTTGACATCAGCGGATGGAGAGTCTGGATCGTTGACTCTGATCCCACCTGGACCGGATCAATACGAATATTTTCTGGGACTGCAGTCCAGCCCGGCGGATTTTACGTGGCTGAAGGTGACCCCAACTGGCTTCACGATACAGGAATGGGAACGGTTATCTTGAAGACGAGAGACGGCACTGAAGTCGACAAGACTCACCTTTTGAGCGACCAGAGTAACAACGTCTTCACCTATTCCCGCCATTCCAACGGCGTCGACACCGACCAGAGGTCTGACTGGGTATTCGGTAAGGCCACAAAAAACGCCAACAATTCTTAACCTGACGATCGATGAGGACGAAGTAGAACGTATCCCTTACGAATTTCGGGGTCGATCCTCATCCATCGGTCCATCCCTTTTTCCAGCAGTCGAGACAGAACCATGAACTCACCGAATCGGACGCCTGTCTACAGAACTTCAAGTGGGGTCGAGGTCGAGATCTCAAGGAACCTGACCCTCCTCGCCGGCCAAAGCCGCCCTCAAGAGTATCCCACCTCAAAAATCCAGAACGGCCTCGTCATCTCCCTGAAGGGAGAAGACCTGTGCGAGGAGGGGGTGGGGTTCGGGGTTCCCGTCCTCAAGTTCGGAGACGAGGCGGCATTTCCCGGAAGATCCTGGACGAGGGTCAGGAA
>JBFESM010000018.1:0-16803 GCA_041548445.1 Methanothrix sp.
CGCCCGCCCGGACTTTGGATCTCAGTTAGATCTTCTCCGTCCTGCTCGTTCTCCTCTCCCGGGCGATCTTCTCGTCCTTGCCGAAGGGGTGGCCGCCAAAGCCGTGTCTCACCATGGCGATCGACCGGCAGGCGTCGCAGTTCTTGTCCCGGGACCTGAACAGCTCCATCACCGACTGGGAGATGACGGGGATCGGGATCTCCTTCTCGATGGCGTCGTGGACGAGCCAGTTCACCTCTCCGGTATCTTCGACGTGAGATGAGACGTCACTGAACCTCTGCTCGCCGAGGCTCTTTGCCATCAGCTCCACGAGCCACCCCCGGACGGTGGCCCCGCTGGCCCAGCTCTTGAAGACCTTCTCCAGGTCCAGGTCGAAGTCGCTTTCCTTAAGGAGGGCCACCCCCTCGCCGATCGCCTGGACCATCCCGGCCTCCACACCGTCCTGGACGAGCTTCGTGAAGTGGCCGCTGCCGGGGTCGCCGGTGTAGAGGCAGCCTCCGTCGGCCGCCAAGAGCTTCAGGATCGGCTCTGCGACTTTGAACCCATCCTTGTTTCCGCCGACCATGAAGCAGGCGCCCTTCCGCGCCCCTTCAAGCCCGCCGCTCGTCCCGCAGTCGAGGAAGTATATCCCAAGGTCCGAGAGGTCCTCCTCCCTCCTGATCGAATCGAGGTAGAAGGAGTTTCCTCCGTCGAGGATGACGTCCCCCTCGTCGAGGCGGGGGGCGAGCTCCTCGAGGACCCTGTCCACCGTCGCCCCCGCCGGAACGGATAAGTAGATAACACGCGGCTGGTCGAGGAAGTCGACGAAAGGCTCATAGCCGTCCACCACCTTCACGCCCTTTCTTTCAAGATGAGGCTTGGCGGACTTCGACTTTCCCACCACGGCCACGCCCTTCTCTTTGGCCTGGAGCGCGAGGTTTCCGCCCATCTTTCCCAGTCCCAGGATGCCCAGCTTCATATCTTTTGATTCGCTCAACTAAATCACCAACCAACATTCAAATTTGCCGACTCTAGGCTTTCTATCAGGCTGTTCAACCGCTCCAGTTGGGAGCGCAAAGCAAATTGCCTCATCTTTCTTCGCTCGTCCTTATTCGATCGTTCGCTCGTCCTTTTAGGTGACAAGAATTATTCGGGCAAGGCTGGTGGGTGGGGCGGGGCAAGAGAACGCGCCGCCCCTCATCGCCCACCCACCTCTTCGTCCTTCCTCTTCACCGTCACTTGGCGGAGACGACGGGTTGCAGCTTTGGAGGTCGCTCTCCTAGATCCCTGTCTAGCATGTAGAGGACTCCGATGCCCTTCTCGCCGCTCACCATCTTCAGCTTCTCGACGATCTCGCTGGCGTTCGCCTCCTCTTCCACCTGCTCTTTTACAAACCACTGGAGCATGTTGAGGGTGGCGTGATCCTTCTCCTCGGAGGCGAGATCTACAAGGCCGTTGATGAGCCCCGTCACCTTCTTCTCGTGGTCGTAGACAGCCTTTGCCACCTCCAGGGGCGACCCCCACTCAAACCGGGGCTTATCGATGGCCAGAAGCTCGGCCCTTCCGCCCCGCTCGATCACGAAGTCGTAGATCTTCATCCCGTGCATCAGCTCCTCTTCGGCCTGGACCCTCATCCAGTGGGCAAAGCCCGGAAGCTTCGTGGCCGAGAAGTAAGCAGACATGGACAGGTAGAGGTAGGAGGAGAATAGCTCCCACTTCACCTGCTCGTTTAGGGCCTTCGCCATACTCTCGCCGATTGAGGCCATTTTCATAACCTCCCAATTCAGCTCGCCTCAAAGGCGTCTTTGGCAGCCCCGCACTCCGGGCAGGTCCAGTCGTCAGGGAGATCTTCAAAAGCGGTACCAGGAGCGATCCCCGAATCGGGGTCGCCCTTTTCTGGATCGTAGACATATCCACAAACTGTGCACGTATATTTTTTCGCCATTAATCTCGCCTCCTGTACAAGATCCAATTAGATGGAGGTAAGCTCAAGGGTGTTCCGGACTCGATGCCGCGTAAAACATGTCCAATAATACAACACTGTACTCTCTCTCTCGCAGTATATATCTTTTTGGATCAAAGGCGCTGCAAGCCACCGGCCCGAGATCCTCCAGCCTCAAATGTAGCTTTCCAGGGTCTTTCTTATCGCGCCGTCCAGGTCGGAGATCTTAGAATTATATTTCGTGAAGTTATCCCCAAAGGTAGAAGCCTCCTCTCTGTAGAATATGCCGAGGGGTATCGAGCCGTCGGAGTTGTAGTCCCACTCCCTCATCTTCTCCTCAGCCCTCGCGCGGTCCAGAGGATCGTGGTCTTCGAGGGTGTAGACCCGCTCGTTGTAATACTCGTACAAATTGAAGAAGGTGGCACAGACCTGGAGGACGTCGACGAAGGAGAATCCCCGGTGGAGTATCGCCTCCCTGAAGACGTCCTTGAGAAGCTCTATCCCGTGGGAGTAGCCCCGAGCGACGAAGGTTCCGCCGCTGGCAAAAACGATCTCCAGGGGGTTTATCGGAGGCACTTCCAGACCCGCTGGCGTGGACCTGCCCACAAACCCCGAAGGCGATGTCGGAGTGTACTGGCCGGTGGTGAGGCCATATACCCGGTTGTCGTGGATTATCGTCGTTATGTCGACGTTCCTTTTGGCGGCGAAGATCAGGTGGGCTAGCCCCTCGGCGTAGGAGTCGCCGTCTCCGGAAAAGCAGATGACGGTGAGGTCGGGGTTTGCAAGCTTTATCCCGGTGGCGACGGGGATCGGCCGGCCGTGGATTGTGTAGAAACTGTTCGCGTTGACGTAGTCGGCGATCTTCGCGTGGCAGCCTATTCCCGAGACCAGGACGACGTTCTCTATGGGCACCAGCCCCTCCTCGTCAAGCGTCGCAATAACCGGCTTTATGGCGTTCAGTATGGCGAAGTTTCCGCAGCCGGGACACCAGGTGATGGGCGCCTTTGTGCCCAGATCTTTGGGGTTCATCTAGTCACCTTCAAAAGCCTCTTTTCAAGGTCGTCGACGGAAAAGGGCCTTGCATCGTACTTCAGGATCAAATCGTCCGTCTCAAACCCACAACATCGGATGAGGCGGGCAAGCTGGCCCGTGGAGTTCGTCTCGACGGATATCGTCCTCTCGACGCCCCTGAGGGCCGTTTCAAACTGTGATGTTGGGAAAGGGTTCAAGACCACCGGCTGGACGACCCGAAGGCCGAGCTTCTCGCCGACCTCCGCGCAGACTCCTTTGTTCGAACCCCAGCAGAGAAGAGCCGTCGACCCTTCCTCGTTGCCGTAAGTTCTAACCGTTGGCAAGCCCTCCAGCTCTTCAATCAGACTCTTTTCTTTCAGAAGGGACTTGTCCTGGACGGCCCTGATCTCCCCCGCCTCCTCCGTCGTGATCCCGGACTCGAGGTGAGCGTAGCCGTTCGCCTTCACCACGGTCCCGGACCTCGGCGGGAAGGCCAGGGGGGATATCCCGCCATCGGTTCGGGCGTACCTTTTGTACTCGCCCTCGCCGTCCGCGAGGACGGGCCTGATATCGGGGACGTCTCTCGCCTCAGCGAGGTTGAAGCTGTAGGCGGACTCGCTGAGGGTCTTGTCAGAGAGGATGATCACAGGTATCTGGTACTTCCAGGCGAGGGAGAGGGAAGCTGCCGACCAGAAGTAGGCCTGCTCCAGATCTCCCGGGGCGATCACCAGGCGCGTGAATTCCCCCTGCCCCGCGTTCATGACGAAGTGGAGGTCGGACTGAGCGGTGTAGGTGGGAACACCGGTGCTGGGCCCAGCCCTCATGGAGACGACGACGACGAGGGGCATCTCCGCCATCCCCGCGAGGCTCATTCCCTCGGTCATGAGGCAGAACCCCCCGCCCGAGGTCCCGAGGGCCGTTCTCTTCCCGGCGTAGGCGAATCCCTGGGCCATCAGGATCACGGCGATCTCGTTTTCGGGATGGACCACCTTGATCGAGAACTCGTCGGCGACCTTCGCCAGGAAGTGGAGGATCCCCGACGACGGTGTCATGGGGTAGGCGACGTAAGCGTCGAGGCCGCCCCAAAGCAGGCCCAAGCCGATCAGCTCGTTTCCGGTGATCAAGGGGCAGCAGGGGTACGACCGCCTCTCGACCGTCAGCCCGTCGTTCCCCTCGATCCCATCGCGCCCCCGGCGGGCGACCTCCAGGTTCTCGTCGATCGATTTTGGGATCTCCTTTCGAAGGACCTCTTCCAAAATACCCCACTCGATCCCGGCGGCTTTGGAGAAGGCTCCGATGAGGCCCGCATTTTTGGCGATCGGTGGCGCTCCGGCCTCCTTTGCGATCGTTTTCAGAGGAAGGCCGAAAGCCCCCGGAACCGGGGACTTCACCACGTCAGAGTCATAGATGACGACGGAGCTTTCCTTCAGTCGCCACTTGTGCTGGTCGATCGTATCCTGGTTTAAGGCCAGAAGAAAGTCGACCTCGTCCCGGCAGGCACCGATCTTCTTTCCGGCAGCCCTGATTATGGCGAAATTGTGACCACCCCTGATGAGGGAGGGGTAGTCGAGGTACTGGTAGAGGCAGTATCCGAGCTGGTTAAAAAGGCGGGCGATTATCATCCCAGCCTCGTTTATCCCGTCTCCGGCTCTCCCCCCCACCAGAACGGAGAATTCGTCCATTTATTGATCATCCTCCCGTCTTGATTGAGATAACTCGTTTGATTCTCGATCCGTCCGAAAGCGCCTCAATATCGGTTCATATCTTCAACAGTAAAGATATAATTTCATTTCGAGAGTATATAATAACTTCGCGTGTGGGTTATGGGGGAAAGTTGAACATTTCTCGATACAAATTTTCAAAATCACAAATCTTATCATCATCAAATTCATCAGTAACGCAGGTGTGAAAATGCCTCATTACGTTATCCTCGGAAACTTTACCAAGAAAGGGATTGAAAAGATCGAAGATGCGCCCAAGAGGGACGAAGAGGCCCGGCGCATAATAGAAGAAGCCGGTGGAAGCCTCCAGCTCTTTTACACCATGGGCGACTACGACTTTGTGGCGATCATGGAGATGCCCGACGATGAAAGCATGCTGAAGTTCCTCCTCCAGACCCTTCGGGGCAAAAACGTCGTCATGAAGACATTGAAGGCCTGGACCGAACAGCAGTTCGGAGAGTTTGTCTCCAGCCTCGAAGATGAGTAGCGCCGCACGGGGGGCAATGCCTCCCCCCGCAGGTGCCCGCCTTAGTTCAGTCGCCGTAGATGCTGTAAGCGTCCCAGGCTGAGGCTATCGAGAGGATCGGCCCGACTGCGAGACCCCCAAACCCTGTGGTGAGGGTCAGAGCCGACAGGATCAGAACGCTCCCGAAAAACCACGCCAGAGCCCTCCAGAGGTGGCCAGCGTAAAACTGGCCGAGGCCAATAATAAAGAAAGACAATATCGCCGCCGTTTTTTTTCCCACCTAATTCGCCTCCATCATTTGAGGATGGTCCGACAAGACGAAAATACGTTTCGGCGCTAATCGATCGAGCCGTCTTCTCGAAGTGTCACGATCAGGATGTTTCGGCGCTCTAACCCTGACAAAGATTCTGTCGAAACTCGGCTTACACCACCCCTCGATAGAAGGCCAGCTTCCTCGCGTAGGGCCTGAAAAGAGCGAGCATCCTCTCCTGCTCCTCGATGGATAGAGGCTCCGGATCTCGGCCCACCTCGGCCAAAAGCCCGACCTCCTCGGGGGTCGAGCAGCCGACGATGGCAAGGGCGATCTCCTGAGATAAGGCGTACCTGAGGAGGAGATCGGGTCCTATTCCGGCCCGGGGGTTGAGGTAGTGGGACGCCCCCAAAACCTTCATCCCAATGACGGCGATCCCCCGATCCACGGCCGCCGGGAGGGTCTTGTCGAGAAACCCGCCAAGGACCCCCTCCAGGGGATTTATGGGCATGAGGACCGAGTCGACGGGCCAGTTTTCGGCGGCATAAGTGACGATTGCGGGGTCGTGATGTCCCGTCACCCCGATGAGATTAACGAGACCAGTCTCCTTTGCTTCGACGAATGCCTCAAGAGCCCCGCCGGGACCCTCGATCTTCTGCAGATCCTGCCGGGTCCTGACGTCGTGGATCTGCCAGAGGTCGAGATGATCGAGGCCGAGGGCATCGAGGCTCCGGTCCAGATCGGCGAGAGCGCCTTTCTTGTCACGGGTCGCCGACTTGCTCGTCTGGAAGATGTCGTCCCGAAGCTGGGAATGGGCCCGCCAGAAAGTGCCGTAGTATCCTTCGCTACCTGAGTAGGCGGGGGCGGTATCGAAGTAGCTGATCCCCTGGTGGGCGGCCTTTTCGATCACCTGCGCCGCCCTCGCCTCTTCGCCGTAGGTCCGAAGGATCCCCTCGCCTCCGAGGCCCACCACGGTGACTTCTCGGCCAGTTCTGCCGAAGGGCCGAGTCTTCAGCTGCGCCATATCTTCGCCCCTCCATCGACAACCATAAACCGGCTCGACCAGCCTCAGCTCTCCTTTTCGCCCCTCACCATCACCTTTCCGGCGGTGATGTCGGCTGGGAGCGGGAAGTAGTTGGCGAGGTTCTCCTTCACCCACTCTGACGCAACGCTATTTGACTGTTCGGCCCCTGCTTCGTCCTCGAAGAAGTTTATGAAGGCCACAAGGCCGTCGCCGCAGTCCACGCCGTAGTATTTGACGAACCCGGGGATCTCTCGGATCTGGGGCAAAAACCTGTCCTCAACGAGCCTCATCACCTCGCCAACGTAGGCCTCGTCTGTCTTGTAGCGCCTTATGCTCAGGTACATATTTCTCCTCCATCCTGAGTTTATGGACCGCATTTGATAATAACCTTATCCAAATATCCAGATTTCTGCGGCTTGGACGCTTATGGATCAATTAACTGAAATCGCCCTTCGAGAGCATTCTTATTTTGTCCCATCCGGTCCCCCGACCCAGAGGCTGGTCAAGGACCCAGTCGAGAAACTCGAAGACGATTGAAGCCATGATGACGTAAAATTCTTTTGTGAACGTGAGGGCGTCCTCAACGGACCGAAAATGTCGGACCTCGATCGTCTGACCCGAGGCGGTCTTCTGGCTTCTGACGACCTGGTCGGCGACGAAGGCCGAGGCGCCGCAGGAGGCTCTTGCGGGTTGGAGGGCGTCGATGTTGACGGGCACGCCTCCGTAATGCCGCAAGAGATCGAATATCAGCCGTTCGCGGCTCGGGCACTCCTCCACCGAGACCTCTAGGATCACATCCTCGTCCAGGCTCTCGGGCGCTGGGATGATCTCCGCCTCCACGATCACCGAGTACTCTTCATCCTCGAAGCCCTCGGAGCCCGCGAGGTCCACGGCCTCAAAGACCACTCCGAGACCCACGGCCAATCCGTCCTCAAGCTCGCATCGCCATTCTTCATCCTCGGCGTAAACCGTCTTATCGTCCAGCTGAAAAACCGACACCATCTCCGCCATCCTCCTCGCTAAGACCCCGCCCTTCAGATAATCCTGCCCATCGAGTAAAACCTTTGCCGCGGATCCCATCACAGAACCTCTACATCCTCGGCCCTCTGGACCACGATCTCCCGGCGGCCCTCATACTCGGCGATCTCGCCCTTAACCCGGATTCGGTCACCCTTGGCCGCTCTCATCGCTACATCCTCTGCGCCAGTCTCGCGGCTAACGAATATCGGCATAGCTGAAGACTGGAGCCTCAAGATGAGATGCCCGCCGTCGGTGAGCTGAATCGAGCTGACGGTCCCCTCGGCGACTATCGAAACGGGACTGGGGCTGGGGCCGGGATCGGAGTCGAAATCTCCCAGGGCCCAGGAGGCGACGGCCAGGGACCCCAGGGCCATGAAGAGCAGCACCACGACCACCTTCTCCTCCTTCTGCAAACCGCCCCTCCACCGCCTGACTTCTGACTCCGACGACCTGAAAAGACGCCGTCAAAAAAGAAAATGCGCGATCGAGCTTTACTTCTTCTCTTCTTTCTTCTCGCCGAAGTGCTGCTGGTAAGCTGCCTCACAGGAGTCCAGACAGTCCTGACAGAGCCCCTTGTATGCCCCCTCGGGGTTTGCAAGGGTATGCACCTGAACTCTCACCGGTACCAGGGTTGGCTTAGCAAGTCCGCAAAGTTCACAATCTGCCATGCTATTTCATCTCCCGAAGAGTGCCATAAACCTTTCTCCCTGTTGAACTTTTCCATCATAGAGTCGGCGGGGGGAGCGGTCCAGGAGAACGACTTAATTTTTGGCAGACCAAGAGATCTTCATGCAGAATTCGTCTGAGAGATCGATCATAACCCTGCTATCGGATTTTGGGTCCCTCTACCCCGCCGAAATGAAGGGGGCGATCCTATCGAGGGCAAGAGACGCCACCCTCGTGGACCTGGCCCACGACATACCGCCCCAGAACGTCCGGGCCGGAGCCTTCGCCCTGATGGCCGCAGCCCGTCACTTTCCCAAAGGAACGATCCACCTGGCCGTCGTCGATCCCGGCGTCGGGACCGACCGGCTCGGCCTCATCGCGGAAAGCGGCGGCCACTTCTTCGTCGGGCCCGACAACGGCCTTCTGATCCCGGCCGCGCGGTCCCTGGGGTCGCCCGAGGTTTGGATGATCGATCCCGACTTTGCCGAAGGCGCGGCTCCCACCTTCGCCGGAAGGGACGTCTTCGCCCCGGCGGCGGCGATTCTGGCCCTGGGAGCGATGCCCGAATCCTTCGGCCCCAGGGTGGAGCCGGTCGCCCTCGACTTCGGCAAAGCCGAGCTCTTCGATGGAAAGATCGAGGCCGAGGTTATCTACGTAGACGGCTTTGGAAACCTGATACTGAACACGGGCGAGATCCCCTGGGATCACGTTCAGATTTCGGGCAAACGGCTCAGAAGGGTCAAAACCTACGCCGAGGCGGAAGGCATCGAACCACTTATAACCATTGGGTCCCATGAATTTGCCGAAATTGCGGTCAACGGGGGGAGCGCGAGAGACCTCTTCGGCCTCTCCTCGGGAGATCCGATAACTCTGGAGAGAGAAAATTGTTCGGAATAGAGTTCGTCCCAAATGAGCCCGCTCTGAAGGTGGGCTACATGGCAAAGCTGGCAGAAGATGCGGGCTTCGACACTATCTGGATCACAGATCACTACAACAACAGAGATGTTTATTCAACCCTCGCGATACTCTCCTTGGCCACAAACAAGGTCAAGCTCGGAACCGGCGTCACCAACCCCTACACGAGGAACGTCGCCGTCACCGCCTCCAGCATCGCCTCGATAAACGAGATCTCCGGTGGCAGGGCGATCATGGGGATCGGTCCAGGTGACAGGGCCACCTTCGACGCCATGGGGATCGCCTGGGAAAAGCCCCTTACCGCCGTCAAGGAGTCGGTCTCGGCCCTTCGGGCCCTTCTCGCAAAGAAGAGGGTCACCGACCACGGGATGGCAGGCGCTCAGCTCTCCTTCAAGTTGGGCGATATCCCGATCTACATCGGTGCCCAGGGGCCCAAGATGCTGGAAATGGCAGGCATGATCGCCGACGGCGTCCTGGTGAACGCAAGCCACCCTGACGACTTCAAGTACGCCGTTCCCCTGGTGAAGAAGGGGGCAGAGAAGGCCGGACGCGACCCCGAAGAGGTTGAGATCTGCGCCTACACCTGTTTCAGCGCCGATAAAAGCTATGATAAAGCGAAAAACGAGGCGAAGAAAGTCGTCGCCTTCATCGTGGCGGGGTCTCCCGAGACCGTCCTTTCGCGCCACGGCATAAAGCCAGAGGAGGCGGCGAAAGTTTCCAGCGCCGTAGGCAAGGGCGACTTCGGCTCGGCCCTCGGTGCCGTCAACGATACGATGATCAAGGCCTTCTCCGTATCCGGCACTCCCAGCGACTGCAAGACCAGAATAGACGAACTTCTCGCCACCGGCGTCACCCAGATCGTCGTCGGCTCTCCCATCGGGCCCAACAAGGAGAGGTGCATAAAACTGATCGGAAAAGAGATCCTATGAAGAGAGGTCTGTACATCGGACGGTTCCAGCCCTACCATCTGGGCCATCAGGCCGTCCTCCAGAAGATCGTCGAGGAGGTGGACGAGATCGTGGTGGGCCTGGGAAGCGCCCAGGCGAGCCACACCCCCGATAACCCCTTCACCGCCGGAGAGAGGATCAGCATGATCTGGCCCGCTCTAAAGTGCCTGGACGTCGCATGTTATGTCATACCCCTGGAGGACATGGCCAGAAACGCGGTCTGGGTATCTCACGTCGTGGCCATGACCCCCAACTTCGATGTGGTCTACTCCAACAACCCCCTGGTGGTCCAGCTCTTCGCCGAGGCCGGGGTGGAGGTGAGAAGGCCGCCGATGTACAGAAGAGAGGTCTACTCGGGAACCGCCATAAGAAGGATGATGCTGGCCGGAGACGAGAGCTGGAAGCGGCTCGTCCCCTGGTCCGTCGTCTCGGTGATCGCGGAGATCGACGGCGTCGAGAGGCTCAGAAACGTGAGCATGGGCGATGAGGTGTAGGATCTACTCCTGCGCCGGATCTGCCTCTGCCTTCAAAGTCCCATTTTCGATGGTCAGATCGGTCTCCTGACCCGGACCGCTCTCGACTTCTGGGCTCTGCAAGTCTGGATCGGCCTTTTGCTCGGTCTCGTTCTGCTGGACGAGATCATTCTCAAAAGCCACCTCATTCCCATTCTCGGCATCGTCATCGTCCACCTCGGTTTTCCCTTCCAGAGCCCTTTCGTAGCACGCGATCGCCTCTTCATGCCGTCCCAGGGCGCTGAGAGCTATCCCCTTGTTGTTCCAGGCCTGGGCGTAGCCGGGATCGAGCTTCAGGGCCTCATCATAACATGCGACCGCCTCCTCGTAGCGGTCCAGGGAGCTGAGGGCGACCCCCTTGTTGTACCATGCCATGGTGTAGCTGAGATCGAGCCTCAGGGCCTCATCATAGGATTGTAGTGCCTCCTCATGCCGCCCCAGAACGCCGAGGGCTATCCCCTTGTTGTTCCAGGCCGCAGCATGGCTTGGATCTAGTCTAAGGGCCTCCTCGTAGCAGGGCAACGCATCCTCGAACTTCCCCAGGACGCCCAGGGCGACCCCCTTGTTGTACCAGGCCGGAGCGTAGCTGGGATCGAGCCTTATAACACCCTCGTAGCAGTCGACGGCCTCCTCGTAGCTTCCAAGAATCCCGAGGGCTATCCCCTTGTTGTAGAGGGCCATGACGTGCCCAGGATCTATCTTCAGGGTCTCCTCGTAACAATTGAGGGCCTCCTGGTGACGTCCGAGGGTACCGAGGGCTATCCCCTTGTTGTTCCAGGCCGGAGCGTAGCTGGGATCGAGCCTCAGGGCCTCTTCGTAACATTCGACGGACCTGTCGTATTGGCCCGCGGCGTAGAGGGATCGTCCCATGTTGTTCCAGGCCTCTTTAAGCTCTGGGTCGATCTCGACGGCTCTCTTGTAACAGTCGATGGACCTGTTGTAGTCTCCAAAGCTGTAGAAGATTCCGCCCTCGTTGCTCCAGACCAGGGCGTAGTTTGGGTCGATCTCGAGGGCCTTATCGTAAGATTGGAGCGCCTCTTCGGTTCTTCCCAGGGCCTCCAGGGCGACTCCTTTGTTGTTCCAGGCCGGTGAATAATCGGGATCTATCTCCAGGGACCGGTTGTAGCAGTCCAGGGCCTCCTCGCGCCTTCCAACGGCGCTTAAGGCGATCCCTTTGCTGTTCCATGCGAGGACGTACTCCGGGTCCAGCTCGATGGCGTTGTCATAGCACTTTATGGCTTCATCGTATCTGCCCAGCGCCGAGAGAGCCACGCCTTTGTTGTACCAGGCCAGAGAATATAGCGGATTGTCCTCCGAATATCTCTCCCCCGCGGCAGGCACAATACATACCGAAAAGAGCGCAAAGAGCGCGAAGAGGCGAAGCTTCATGCTTTGCCCTTTTATTGTGTGAGTTGATATGGATTACGGTCGCCGTGGCCTTCTGGCGCCAGAGATCGAGATATTCCGCTCTCCCGCCCTAGACCACCATCTTGCCGTGAGATACCTTGCCGTGAGAGTCGATCTCGCCTCCGCAGATCCGCGTGGAGGAGATTCGGACGTCGTCTTCGGCCATCTGGTACTCAATCCTCACGATCTCGAGGGGGCGTAGGCCGTTTTCCCTCCTGATCTCGTTGATGTTGCACGCGATCGGCTCCGTCTCCGGCGAGACGACGATCGCGTCGTAGTCTTCTTCGATGGCCGAGCCGTAGACGGTGTGAAGCATCTCAATTTCGAACCTTTCCACCCCCAAGTTCTCCTTGAGGGCAGCTTTCAGTTCTCGGGCCCTCGTCTCGAAATCTCGGACCGGGCGAGTTCGCTGACTTGTGGCCATTCTGTCCGACGTTAGGGCGATCACCACCTCACCATCGTCTCCTGCCACCTCGAAAGCCTTCTTCAAAAGAGTGAGATGGCCGTCGTGAATTGGGTCAAAGGTGCCGCCGACTGCGACTTTTGGGGCCATACAGCCGCCAAAGAGGGACGGTCGGTATAAGTAACTGGCGCTTTGAGGCCCGGCTTTGCGTCCCGGGCTGTATCAGTCGATTCAATCCTTCGGGCCGAGTCGATCTCTCTATGGGCAGCGTTCCTCCAGCACCTTTGCGACGATCATGCGGGAGCTGCAGAGGGGACAGGGGTCGTGCCCCTCCAGCCTCACCACCTGGGCGTCGATCCCGCGGGTTGCCAGCTCCTCTTTGAGGAGGACGGCGTCGAAGTGCTGGTCGTACCCGAGGGTGATCACGTCGGGCTTGAACTCCTCGATCGGCTGGAACATGTCGGTCTCGCTTCCGAGGAGGGCTCTATCGACCATCTTCAGGGCTGAAACCATGAGCAGCCTCTGATCCTGGGGAATGATGGGTTTGGGTTTGTGCTTGACGTTGGCATCCCTTGCCACGATCACCACCAGCTCGTCGCCAAGAGCTCTAGACTGCTCCAGGTACAGCAGATGGCCTGGGTGGAGGAGATCGAAGGTTCCCGTAGCCAGAACCCTAATCAAACCAGTCCTCATCGTCCTCCTCGACCTCCACGTCCAGAAGAGGAAGCTTTCTGGGGCAACCCTTCCTGTCGTAACAGATCCAGCTCTTCTCGTCGAACGGAGGGCCTGCGATTATGTGGTAGTCGCCGGTCTTGGAGAAGAATATCAGGTCCGCCTGAGAGGGCCGGATGTTGGAGGAGGGGTGGCTGTGAACCGATCCTGCGATCCTCATGTTGGGAAGCATATAAAGCCGCACAAGAGCGCTCTTGCTAGACGATTCGGTTCCCGGTAGCATGATAACTTCGGTGATCACGCCGTTCTCGGCTCGCAGAAGCCCCGCAAACTCAACGGGCAGGGTCGATCGGGAGGCTTCGAGGATGAAGTACAGCGTGTCCCTGGCTATGCCATCTACCTCTCTTTTGCGCTTCATCTCCGACACCCTTTCATCTCAAAAAATCTCCCATTACAAATACCCTCCGCCGACCCTCTGCAAGAGGCATATCGAGGTCAGACCTCTTCCTCGACCATTTCTATTGCGGGCCTGAGGTGGACGCAATCCCCGGCAAGAACCCTCTCGCCAAGGCCGTCGTCCCTTCTCACCAGAAGCGCCCCGTCAGCCTCCAGGGTCTCTGCACGCCCCTCAAACTCGCTGTTTCTGGTCGTTATCCTCACCCTTCGACCCAAAGTCGTGGAGCGGGCCGACCACTCTCCCATAACCCGGTCAAAGGATGCCGTCATCTCCTCGCAGGCCTTCTCTACTTCCTCCAAAACTCTCTGGACCAGATCCACCCTGGACACCTCTCGTCCAAGCTCCCTGGATATGGACGTGGCATTCCAGTCCTCGGGGAATGAGTCGGGGTCGAGGTTGGCGTTGATCCCGATCCCCACCACGGCGTAGTTCAACGAGTCCATCTCGGCTCCGATCTCGGTCAGAATCCCAGAGATCTTCTTCTCTCCCACCATCAGGTCGTTGGGCCACTTGATCCCCACATCGAGGCCGTATAGCTCCTCGAGTGCCCTTGCTGCGGAGACTGCGGCAGCTATGTTCACCCGAAAGGCGAGGGCTGGAGGGATTTGTGGCTTCAAGATCACGCTCATCCAGACGCCGCCTTTGGGGGAATGCCAGGACCGCTCCATCCTTCCCCTTCCGATGGTCTGGATCTCGGCCAGAACCACGGTCCCGTTATCTGCTGAGGGCGCGATCTTCTTCGCCTCAGCGTTGGTGGAGGAGAGGGACGGATAAGAGAGGACCGTCCTTCCCACGAACTTTGTCTTGAGGCCGGATTTGACGAGATCCTCGCTGAGAAGGTCTGGCATGGATGCGAGCCTGTAGCCACTTCTCGATGCCTCTATCTCGTACCCCTCAACCCTGAGCGACTGGACTTGCTTCCAGACGGCGGCCCGGCTGATCCTCAAGGATGCGGCCAGCTCCTGGCCGGAGGTCCAGGACCCGAGCCCTTGGATCAGCGCCCTCTTGATCTTTTCCCTGCTCAAAGGGCAACCTACTCCTCGGAGGCGGGAGTTTCGCGTTGTGACATGTAAGATCCCACGGCCGCGGATATGGCCGCGACCTTCCTGGTGTCGGCTCCGAGGGCCGAGGCGAGGGAGAGCCCTTTCTCGTACTCGGATTCGGTCACCTTCTTCACCTCTTCCATTATCGCCTCTTCCTTGAGGAAGTTGGTGTTGATGTCGCCTCGCCTGAACCTCTCGTTCCGCAGGACCGCCACGTGGAAGTTTATGTTGGTCTTGACGCCGGTGACGATGTACTCGTAGAGGGCCCGCTCCATCCGTGCGATCGCCTCCTTCCGGTCCCTGCCCATGGCCACGACCTTGGATATCATCGAGTCGTAGTAGGGCGGGATCACATAGCCTGCGTATACGCCGCTGTCGACCCTTATGCCGGGGCCTCCGGGGCTTCTGTACCTCTTTATTCTGCCGGGCGCGGGCGCGAAGTCGTTGAGGGGGTCCTCGGCGTTGACTCTGCACTCAATGGCCCAGCCCCTGATCTCGATCTCGTCCTGGGAGTAGGCGAGGGGCTCTCCCGCGGCAATTCGGATCTGCTCTTTCGCGAGGTCGACGCTCGTTACCATCTCGGTGATGGGATGCTCGACCTGGAGCCTGGTGTTCATCTCGAGGAAGTAGTAGTCGCCCCTTGAGTACATGAACTCGACAGTGCCGGCGCTGCGGTAGTCGATCGCCTCCGCGGCCCGCACGGCGATTGACCCCATCTCCTCTCGCAGCTCTGGGGTCATGATCGGCGAGGGCGACTCCTCGATCAGCTTCTGGTGACGTCTCTGGATCGAGCATTCCCTGTCGGAGACGTAGATCGTCTTCCCCTTGGAGTCGGCCAGGATCTGAAACTCGATGTGCCTGGGGTCTGCGAGATACTTCTCGACGTAGACTGTCTCGTCGCCGAAGGCGGATTTGGCGATGGACCTCGCCGAGTTCAGGGCGGGGCCCAGGTCCTTGTCTTCCCACACGATCTTCATGCCGATCCCGCCTCCTCCGGCAGCTGGCTTCAGCATCACCGGGTAGCCGATCGACTCCACCAGATCTCTCGTCTCCTCGGGGTCTTTGATCCCTCCTTCGCTTCCAGGGATGATGGGAACGCCCGCACTCTTCATGATCTCTCTTGCGGCGATCTTGCTTCCCATCCTGTCGATGGACCTGCTGGTGGGTCCTATGAAGACGATGCCGTCCTCCTCACAGGCCCGGGCGAACGTGGGGTTTTCAGAGAGGAAGCCGTACCCGGGATGGATCCCCTCAGCCCCGGTCTGCTCTGCCGCCTCCAGGATCTTGTCGATCCGAAGGTAGCTTTGCGAAGCCGGCGAGGGTCCCACGAAAACCGCCTCGTCGGCGTACTTGGCAAAGAGGGCGTTCCGGTCGGCCTCTGAATACACCGCGACGGTGGAGATGCCAAGCTCACGGCAAGCCCTCATGATCCGTATGGCGATCTCTCCACGGTTGGCGATCAGAATCTTCTGGAACATCGTCGGAGGTTTGGTGGACCGAGGCTAAAAACCTTTGGCGAACTCTGGGAAGAAGAATTTAATAACCTCAGATCCTGAGACTAAAAGGCATGAAACCGAGGGAGATGTCCAGAGAAGAGTGCGAGGATATGCTCGCGAAATCCAGGGTTGGGAGGGTCGGCCTATCCGTGGGCGATCAGCCTTACGTCGTGCCGATGTCTTACGTCTATGCCGACGGCGTCATCCTCCTGCACTCGGGCCTTCGGGGAAAGAAGCTCGATATTGCAAGAGATAACCCGAGGGTCGCTTTCGAGGTGGACTCTGTTGAGAAGGGCAGGTGGAAGAGCGTCATAGTCCTCGGAAAGGCTCGTCTATCTCAAGACGTCGACGCGAAAGAGAGGCTCTTTGAAATATTCACCAAAAGCGAGATGAGCGGCCACGGCGGGAAGAGCTTCCGGAGGGAGGACGTGGAGAAGATGCCGATGGTGATCTGGGAGATCGGGATCGAGGAGATGACCGGACGCGATGGCGTATGGTAGACCTTTTGGAACGAAGCTGAATAGAGAAAAAAAGAGAAAGAGGAAATCGAGAGATAGGCAGTTTTCGTCATGACCGCCATCAAGTGGACCGAGAAGTACAGGCCCAAAGGCCTGAAAGAGGTTCTTGGAAACGGCAAGGCCGTATCAGACCTGGATGCCTGGGCCCGGGCCTGGGAGAGGGGCGTGCCCGAGAAGAGGGCGGTCGTCCTCTACGGTCCCGCCGGGGTGGGGAAGACCTCCGCAGCCCTGGCCCTGGCCGAGGAGCTGGGCTGGGACCAGATCGAGATGAACGCGAGCGACAGCAGGACCGCCGCCGCCATCCAGAAGGTGGCTGGCGCAGCCTCAAAGATGATGACCTTCTCCGGAACAAAG
>JBFESM010000019.1:0-16136 GCA_041548445.1 Methanothrix sp.
AGCTCCATCGCGGTAACTGATGACCGAAGGGCCAGCGCCAGGTCGAAAAGCCGCACCCCTCGGCTAGCATATTTTCCTTCGAAAGATCCCCCCAGCCCATCAATATCAAAAAAGATATAAAGAAAATCAGCGCTAATATTATTACAAGCAGAAAAACGAGATAGGATCTCAAGCCCGCTTCGGAGCCTTTTACGCCGAAATAAAGGCGGATGGTATTGATTTTTGGAGGATTTGCGAATCCTAACAGAAACGAATTTTCGGATTAGGGGGAGGATAAAAATGGCAGGATTAGGTACAACCCCTGTGCTCATACTCAGGGAAGGGAGCCGGAGGACTGCGGGCCGCGACGCCCAGAAGTCGAACATCATGGCCGCCAAGGCCGTGGCCAACGCCGTCAGGACCACCCTGGGCCCCAAGGGCATGGACAAGATGCTGGTGGACACCATGGGCGACGTGGTGATCACCAACGACGGCGTGACGATCCTCAAGGAGATGGACATCGAGCACCCGGCGGCCAAGATGATGGTGGAGATCGCGAAAACTCAGGACGACGAGGTCGGAGACGGCACCACCACGGCCGTGGTCCTGGCAGGCGAGCTGCTCGAAAGGGCCGGGGATCTTCTCGAAGAGGAGATTCACCCCACCGTCATCGCCGCCGGGTACAGAGATGCGGCCGAGAAGGCCGTAAAGCTCCTCAGTGAGATGGCGATCTCGGTGGGGCTTGGAGAGGAGACACTTTTGAAACGGATCGCCATAACCTCCATGAGCGGCAAGGGCTCGAGCGTGGCCAGAGACGCTCTGGCGGATCTCGCTCTTGAGGCGATCAAATCGATCGTCGACGATGACGGGACCGCGGACGTCGAGAACATCACCGTCGAGAAGAAGGTGGGCGGGAAGATCGACGACTCCGAGCTTGTCCGTGGCATGGTGATCGACAAGGAGCGTCTCGCGTCCAGCATGCCAAAGAAGGTGAGGGACGCGAAGATCGCCCTTCTCAACGCCGCCATCGAGATCCAGAAGACCGAGTTCGGATCCGAGATAGAGATCAAGTCGCCGGATCAGCTCGCAGCATTCCTGGACCAGGAAGAGCTGATGCTCAAAAAGATGGTCGACGGGATCGTGAACGCTGGCGCGGGCGTCGTCTTCTGCCAGAAGGGGATCGACGACCTCGCCCAGCACTTCCTGGCCAAGGCTGGCGTCTACGCCGCAAGGAGGGTCAAGAAGAGCGACATGGAGAAATTGGCCCGAGCCACCGGCGGGAGAGTGGTGACCAGCGTCCATGACATCGCCCCCGAGGACCTGGGGAGGGCGGGGCTCGTCGAGGAGAGGAAGATCGCCGGGGACGACATGACCTTCGTCCTGGAATGCGAGAACCCAAAATCGGTCTCCATCATCCTTCGAGGCGGGACCGAGCACGTCGTCGACGAGCTGGACCGGGCGATGGAAGACGGCCTCCGCGTTCTTGGAGTGACCCTGGAAGACCGCCACCTGGTCCCCGGAGGCGGCGCCCCGGAGATCGAGCTCGCCCTGAGGCTGAGGGAGTACGCTGCCACCGTCGGCGGAAGAGAGCAGTTGGCCATCGAGGCTTTCGCCGAGGCGATGGAGGTGGTGCCCAAGACCCTGGCAGAGAACGCCGGGTTCGACCAGATAAACGTACTTGTGGCCCTCAGGAGCGAACACGAAAGGGGGGCAAAGAGCGCAGGGCTGGACATGGATACCGGCAAGCCCGCCGACATGCTGAAAGGGGGGGTCGTCGAGCCGTTGAGGGTCAAGGTACAGGCCATCAAATCCGCAGCTGAGGCGGCGGTGATGATCATCAGAATCGACGACGTCATAGCCGCGAAGTCGGGCGGGGCCGGTGGAGGAGGCATGCCCGGCGGAATGGGGGATATGGGGGAGGAGTTCTGATCCCTCCCTCCAGATCAGCCCCTCTGCCCCTTTTTCGATCACCCTCGCAGAGATTATCGTCCCCTTGCCGGTGTTCAGGTTTATCGAGGAGAGGATGCCGACGACCTTCTCGTCCTGGAATAGAGGCGTTCCGCTCTCACCAGGCCCTGGCATATCAGCGTGGCCGATGACGACGGAGAGATGGTCGCCGACGTTGGATATGCTGCAGTCCCTCGTCCCCAAGGCGCTCGCGAGCCGGGCAGGGCCGAGCTTCGGCGAGCCCAGGAGCGTCGGCTCGCACCCGGCGGCCCTGAAGTAGACGAGGTGGAAGGCCTTCCAATCGGAGACGATTTGCGCCTTGGCGCCTCCGACGGTGAGGTTCTTCGTTTTCGCGAGCCTGATGATGTGATAGGCCGTCACCCCGATGCATCCCTTTTTTCTCTTCAGAAAGGCGCCCACCACACCGCCCTGCTTTCCGGCACGAAAGATGTCTCCCGCCCTGAGCATGACGAATTTTTTGGTATGATACGGATAAATAGATATCCTGACCGTAGAATCCTGACCGATCAGATCGAGGCTCGCACATCTCATCGAAACAGAGGACGGTTCTGGCATGGCTCACCACATCGCTGAAGACGGAGAACTGGAAGATGTGGGAGAGCTCCAGCTTTTTCTTCACACCCTCTTCGCCAAATACGAGCCTGCCATCCTCCGAATCCTGGACCGGATGGTCGAGACGGATTTTTTCAGAGGAAGGGGAAAACCCCTTCTCGTCTTCCTGCGAAAGAGGCTCGACTTCCTCCCCCGTGGAGAGGTGGTGAGCACCCGAAGGGCAAAGGATTTCGTAGACGCATTGTCGAACTCGGGCGATTCGAAGATCGTCGTTTGTCCCTGCATCTGCCAGGAAGCTCTGGGCAGGCGGGAGGGAATCCTTGCAAAAGACATCACCGTCCTCTACGGCACCGAGGTGTACGAGAGGGCGAAAGGGGCAGACGGCAGCCTCCAGGAGATGAGCCCGGAAGAGACGAAGGCGTTGCTAGAAGCCCTCCAGGAGGAGGGGTGCATGCCCACCTTTTACGCCTGCCTCAAGTCCAGGGGTTGGATGGTCGTGATATGCAACTGCGACGATGCGATCTGTCTTCCATTCAGGGCTCATCAGCTGGTGGGTGGCGTTCTCGTCCCCGGGCCCGACATCATCGACTGCGACGTCGACAGATGCGTCGGATGCGGAAGATGCGTTGACAGGTGCCATTTCGGTGCGAACCGCCTCCTCGACGGAAAGATCGCAGTCGATCCTGAGAAATGCTACGGCTGCGGCCTCTGCGTTTCGACCTGTCCCTCGGAGGCGAGACGGCTGGCTGAGAGGAGGGGCTATGCCAACATGTACTATCCAGTCGATTTCGTGAGGAGATTCGGAACGGAAGGGGCGGGAAAAGGGCAAACTGCATTCGGGCAAGATTAATACCAGGCAGGATCCGATTGAGCAAACGATGGAGGAGTTTTATGGTCTCTGAAAAGAAAGCCCTCTGGGTCGTCTTCAGACCCGAAAGTCCTGAAAGCGTCGATGTGATGCGGGAAAAGTTCTTGGTCTCCTACCACGCCTTTCGAGATATGCCCGGCCTCTTCAGCAAGGTCTGGTGGTGCGATTCTGATAAGGGTGAGTGGGGAGCGATGTACATCTTCAACTCCGAGGAGAATCTTCAGGAGTATCTTCACTCCGACAGGTGGCTGAACAAGGTCCCTCAAAAGTACGGATATAAGCCCGAGATCGTCGCCATCCTCGATCTGGGACCCATCCTTTACAAAAACGGCGTCGTCGAGGGCGAAGGCTCCTGGCTCTCCGAATCGAAAGGCGAGAGCTGACCGGCCTGTCCCGCTGCACCCAACCAATTCGTCCTGGTGATTTCCGTTGAAGATGAAAGCCGTCGACCCCGATGAGGTCCCCCTCGAAGAGATGATAAATCAGGCCATCGAGTTTCACGGCCACCTCGGCCCCTTCCTCGTCCTGGGGATCAGGATGGGGCTTCTGGCCCTGAAAGAGCTCAGCTCCCCAGGGTACGAAGGGATAGAGGCCGTCGCCAAGACCGGAAATACACCGTCCCTTTCCTGCCTTCTGGACGGCATCCAGATCTCCACGGGCTGCACCATGGGGAAGGGAAACATTGCCACAGTGCCCCTCGGCCGTGCAGAGGCGGACTTCTCCACCGATGAGAAAAGGGTGACCTTCAAGGTTAAAGACGAGATCATCGACGAGATAAAAAGTTGGAGAGAAAGCTACGCCACCCTGGAAGAGATCGCCTGGAGCATTTCCAAGAGGTCCGACGAGGAGCTCTTCGAGCGCTTTTGAGGATTTCGGGCTGGATCATGCCTTTATCGCTATTGTCAGGGTGATATGCAGATAGGCGGGTTCACGGTGCCGATTGAGACCTGGCCTGAGAAATTTCCGCATCAATCCGACCGCATACTCTATTAGCTTTTCAAAATTACATCTGCCGCGATTAGGATATGATAACCTTGAATTTATCTTGGAGTAAAAAGTTGTTACTCGCCTTGATGGTCACGTTTCTCGCCTCAAGCTTGAGCGTGGCCCTGGCAGGAGATCGCGGGGACGGAACAGGCGAGATTGAAGAGGAGATCAACGGCCAAGCAGGACTCGAGTGGCCCACGGGATACAAAGACAACTGCCGCACCGGCAGGAGCGACTATGTGGGGCCGCACACACCTGACATAAAATGGGTATACGAGGCCGGATCCACCACCAGGTCCTGGGCCGTGATCGGAAAGGACGGATCTGTGATCTCGGGACTTCAGGGCAAGGTGGTAAGCGTAGACCCGAGCAACGGAACTCTCCTTTGGGAGTTTTCCACCGAGCCTTTGCAAGCAAGCACCTGCTGCGTGGCTGAAGACGGAACCGTCTACGTAAGCGCTGGCAACAAAGTGTACGCCCTTTCAGAAACCGGTACGGAGTTATGGTCCTATGACGCCGGAAGTGGAGCCGACGAACCAGCCCTCGGTTCGGACGGTGTGGTGTACGTCGGAAGCGCCGGAGGAAGGCTTGCAGCCCTATCAGAGGATGGCGAACTGATCTGGGATTTCATAATTCCCGGAAACATTCATTCACCATCCATAGACGAGATCGGAAACCTGTACTGCGGCGCATCGCCCTGGGTCCTTTACGCCATCGACAGCACGGGACAAATTATGTGGGTGTTCAAACCGGAGGGAGACCTTCCCTTGTACGAGGATGTGCACATTTGGGGCAACTGCCTTGAAGTTCCCTCCATAGGCGACGACGGCACCGTATACGCAGGTTCGAGGCTGGCTCCCAGAATAGATATAGCCACCGGCAAGCCCATCCAAGGCTATTAGTTTGTGGACCATTCCAAACTCTACGCCATTTCACCCCAGGGCCAGAAGAAATGGGAGTATTCCCATCCCGAATCGAAATGGACCATAATGTCACCCAGCATAGGCCGGGACGGGACGCTTTATGCTGGAACAGATTGTTGGAGAGTTATCGCTCTGGACGCCGAGGGATCGGTTATCTGGGAATTCAATACCGGCGAGGACTTTACAGTCTGCCCGAGCGTTTACAGCCCCTCCATCGGCAAAGATGGGTTGCTCTACGCGGCCACTACCAGCGCTAAGATCTTCTGTATAACTCCAGATGGAACCGAGAAGTGGCGTTTCGCTGCCGAGAACCCGTGGCTTGCTGGATGGAGCGGCTCGAATAACTTTACGCCGCCACCTATCGGCGACGATGGCACGCTCTTCTCAAACCTGGCCCAAGGGAGGATCTACGCATTCAAAACGACATAGCTGAGTTGATCAACGAATTTTCCCACCCACAGTGTCCGAAGAGGCTTGAGTGGGCGATTAAATAATTTTTTCTCTCTGTGAGGCCTAGAGCCTCGCAGAGCAGATCTGATGTCTGGCCCCTGATTTCGGTGGCCTTAGATCAAAGAGAATATACAATGTGCAAAGGCTTTCTGGAGTCAAAAGATAATTCCCCCAACATCGCCCAAGGGCGAGTCCGGGGCCGGACGAGATTCAATCATCCGGTTTGGGAAGGGCCCGAAGGGCCCAAAAACTACTTATATCTGTTTAGAAGGTATTTATAAAAATTGTGAATGGATGCGGTTTTGATAAATATTGAGCACGGCACAAAAAAGGTAAATACAATCAAGTAGGAAGTGGTTTCCGGTATGGCAAAAGCGCCGGAGAGGGTAACGATAGCCCTAGACGAAGAGACGGCAAAGCTCTTCCGAGATATGAGGGAGGATCTGGGGATATCTCAGAGCGAGCTGATGAGAGAAGCCCTGAAGTTCTACAGCAAGCACAAGGCTCTCTTCAACTCGGCCGACGAGGAGAGGATCTACGCCTATTCCGAGATGCTCTCCGTCGGCGAGCACATAATCCTCGACATCGACCACTGGATACTATTTCTCAGCTTCATCGATACCCACCCGGATAAGGAGAAGTTCTGGGAGATGCACCGGAGGGTATCTCAGGCTCACGCCGAGGAGTTCAAGCAGAAAAATCACAAGGCTGAGACGGTCCTGAGGCGGCTTGAGCTATGCAACCTCTTCAAGCTGAGCAGAACCTCCGACGCCGACTTCACCCTCCTCCTAGGTTACGATATCCCAAAGAAGTTCGTCAAGACGGAGCTTGAGGACATCTTCTCCAAGATGGGGATCAAGGTCGACATAAAAGAGGACTTCTCAAAGCTTAGGATCAAGGTCCTGCCTTGAAGGCCTCTTTAATTCGAACTGATTCCTGATTTATATATTCCAGAATTGGCGTTTTCGGCAAAGGTCCCTTTTCAGCGGCGATTCAGGAGCGCCTCCACGGCGACCTCGATGGATTGCCTGGAGTTGTGACTTGGCGTCCAGCCGAGCTTCTGCATCGCCTCGATCGAGAGGAGCATCGTCTTCACGTCGCCCTTCCAGCCGCGACCTTCTATCCCGCCGGTGTACCTGTACTTGACGCTCTCCAGGTTCATCTTCTCGACCACCACGTTGGCGATCTCGGTCACGTCCACCGAGTCGGCAGAGCCGATGTTGAAGACGTTGACCCGGTCGTGGGCGTGGGCGAGGGAGAAGATCATCGCATCGACGCAGTCGTGGACCTCTAAATACGACTTTCTCTGCTTGCCAGATCCCAGGATCTCCAGCACCAGGGGGTCGTTCTCCAGCTTCTTTATGAAGTCGACGATGACCCCATGAGTCCCCCTCTCGCCGACAATGTTTGCGAACCTGTAGATCCAGGACCTCATCTCGAAGGTGTGGCAAAAAGCCGAGATCAGGGCCTCGCAGGCGAGCTTCGATGCTCCGTACAGGGATATAGGCAGAAGTGGCCCGTAATTCTCGGGGGTCGGTACGATCCTCGCCTCGCCGTAGACTGTGGAGGTGGAGGTGAAGGCGATCTCGGCTACCCCCGTCTTTCTCATCGCCTCGAGGAGGTTGTAGGTGGCGATGACGTTCTGGTCGAGGTGGGTCCGGGTGTCTTCGGCTCCGATCTTGACGTCGGGGTTTGCGGCCAGGTGGAAGACCAGGTCCTGGCCCGCAAGGGCAGCCTCGACGGCATTTTGGTCTCGAAGGTCCGCCTCGATCAGGCTGAAGTTCGGGTTTGAAATGTGACCATCAAGAAACTCCATCTTTCCGGAGCTGAAGTTGTCCAGGACCGTGACCCGATTCAATTTGATGAGCCGGTCGACGAGGTGGCTTCCTATGAAGCCTGCACCGCCCGTCACCAGGATAGATCGATCTTTAATCAACTCAGTTCGCCTCGCTCCAGGATTTATAGAAGTGGGATTTTACGGTGTCGCTCGGTCGAATCGAGATAGATCACTCAGAGCAATTGCACCACCTTTCAAGCCCCAGAAGGCGGGCTGCCCCCGCGATGGTGGTGCCGTAGAAGACGACCCTGCAACCAAAGCGATCCGCCGTCTCCAGAGTTCCGCTGAAGACGCCGGCTGCAGACGTGAAGGCCTGGCCGAGGGACCCCCGATAAGGCCGCCAGCATCAGAACATCTTTTCCCCTCAGGAGGGGAAAATCGTCCCTTTCAGGAGAGCCGATTGCCTCAGTGCTGCTCAGGGGCCGGGTCGCAACAACCTGCTCGTCAAACTCGCTCCTCTCCATGCCCCTCTGGTTGCACCATCGGTCCAGCTCTGCGACGAACCGCTCTCTTGCGATCGCCAGCAGGTCCGGGTTTCCGACCTCATCACGATTCATCTTCCCACCCTCGATCCGAAAAAATTCAGCATTGTGGTCACGAGATCCTCTCCTCGCCGGAATAGATGTAGAGGTTCGGCCTCCTGGCAAAGGCCGCCAGGGTCATCCCAAGCCTCCGGGCGAGCTCGATTCCCGCGTTCAATGGAGCCGCCCTGCTGACGATGATCGGCAACCCCGCCCTCGCTGCCTTTGAGACTATGACCGAAGAGAGTCTCCCCGTCGTTATCAGAGCTGACTTCGATAAATCGGCTCCTGCCAGAAGGGCCGCCCCCACGGCCTTGTCCACCGCCGAGGAGCGGCTCACGTCCTCGCAGAAGGAGGCGACCTTGCCGTCTTCACGAAGGACCAGGGCCGAGTGAGTCCCCCCGGTCCTCCTCTCCAGAGGAGGGCGCTCTCGTTGAGCAGGTCCAAAGCTCTGAAGATCGCCTCGGAACTCATCTTCAGGTCCGAGACGATCGGGTGAACGTCTTTTTGGAACTTTCGGCCCCTGCTCTTGCAGATCAGGTTTTTCCCCTCCGCCCTGACCGAGACGAGATCATCAAAGCCGTCGATCAGCCCCTCGCAGACGAGATGCCCGACGGCCAGCTCTTCGAGCTCTGATGGAAGGCAGAATAGGTCCGCCACGGTCGTTTCGTCGAGGATTAAGGCGGTCCTCTCCTCGATGGCGACGTCCACCTTCAGGCACCGCCTCTCGCTGCCCGAGATCTCGATGCACCTTGTCGTCTGAAAGGTGACGGCCGGATCGAGCCGCTCCTCCCTCCAGAACTCCTCCGCCCTCTCGATCCGGTCGGCGTGCCAGTCTTCTCTCATCATTCACCCCTCGCTGATCTTTCGGCTTTTCAAGCCTACCGTCTCACCTAAGCTCTTTCACCCGGTCGAAGATCTGTTTCAGGGTGTCCTCGTTGCTCTCGGTGAAGGAGAAGGGCGAGGAGGCGAAGGGCCTGAAGTAGACGGGGACGTCGTCGAGCCGATAGAAGGTCCCGTCGCACTCCATGGCGTCGATAACCCCAGGAAGCACCACCTCCGAGACGAGGGTTGTGGGGCACGGGGCGATGTCGATACAGATTGTCGGAATCTCGGCGAGATATTCCGCACAAGCGGCCGGAAGGTGGGATGCGAGGTCCGCGGAGACGACGAGGGCCGCGTCAACGTCTTTTTCTCGCAAGAGGTCCACGGCCGTGAACTCTCCCGGATTGTACCGAGGGTAGCCTCTAGCGAAGTCGAGGCCGAAGGGATAGCCGTAAAGGTACGACGCGATCTGGTTGAACCCGGCAACGTTGCAGTGGCCCCTCAGGGCTCCGATGACGAACTTGGTGTGGGAGTTCAGCTCTTTTACGAGGTTGAAGGCAAGCTCCGCGTTCCTCTGCTTTCCGCGGGAGGAGGCGATCCCCAGGCCGACGTAGATCGTCCCGAAGTTGCAGCCCTTCATCATATCGAGCATCTCCTCCATGACGGATATGGGGACTCCCGTCACATCCTCGACGGAATGATGTGGCCTTTTGCCGTGGAGGAGGGTGAGAAGGGCCGAGAGAAGCTCGTAGTCGGAGTTGGGCTTCGGCTGGACGTGAAGGTCGGAGTTTTCGGCAGTCTCTGACCTTCGGGGGTCGACGGTGATCACGGTCCGATCGAACCTCCCTCTCCGGGTCCAGTGGCCCCTCGGATAGATGGCGTAGCGGGACATGTGCCGAGGCATCGACTCCAGGGGGTTTGACCCCCAGTAGACGGCAAGATCTCCCCTGATCTTGCTATTGCCTGCCGTGGCCCCGACCCTTCCTGCCTCCTGGATCCCCATCGCCGTCGGGCCGTGGCATACCGTGGAGTTGGAGTCGACGGCGGCTCCCAGGTATTCGCCAAGGTGGAGGCCCACCTCCATCGCCTCGCAGGAGGTCTCGCTCCCCATGAAGAGGAGGGGGCGCTTCGCCTCGGCCAGGATCTCGGCCGACCTCTTTATGGCTTCCAAACCAGGAGACGGCCCTCTGCTCGCCGCCTTTTGTCATCATAGGCTCTCGAATCCTGTGGGCGCTCACCAGCTCCTGGAACTTGGCGTTTCCCATCTTGCAGGCGTTCTTCACAGTCAGAAGCTCGCCATCCAGCTCGACCTGGATGTCGTCACAGGAGGCGCCACAGACGGGGCAGATAACGTTCTTGATGGCCACTTTCACAACCTCCTCAGCATCTTTTTTGTAATCTCTTCCGCGCTCAAAACCGCATCCTTGGAGGGCTCGATCAGGACCGGGCCGCTCTTGTAGAGGGGCGAGCCCGTCGAGAAGGTCTCGGGGTCGACGACGACGTTCGCCCAGATCGCCCTCGGCATGAAGACCTGGCCCGGCGGGACCGATGCGTCCTCCCTGGCATAGACCGTCACATGTAGCCTTTTTTCGTCCTTCGTTACGACTCTGACCTTCTCGGGAGATCCGATGGCCTCGAACTCCTTCGGGCTGACGGTGCAGACAGCGCACTCCATCTTGTAGGCCTCCGTGAGCTTGTCGCCACCCTTGGCGAGCCTGCCCTCGTTTATGGTGCTCCCGGTGTTCAAAAGGACCTCGAGCTTCATCTCATCGCCTCCTTGACGAAGAGGACGCCCTTCGGGTTCTTGCTTATGGCGTAATCTCCGAGGAACTTGGCAAACTCCCCCTCTACCTTCCTCTCGCCGATGACGGGGTCCCGCTCGGAGCCTGCAGCCACAAAGCCGGGGGTGAACTGATGGATCTTGCCCAGGACTGCGATCGATCCCCCTATCATCTCGGCTCCGACCCCCCGGATGGCGTCACCTTTCACCAGAATCAGGCCGCCGCTCTGGCGAATCCCGCAGAAGTTCTCGACCGATCCCTCGACGAGGATCTCGCCTCCGCTGATGCCACCGCCAAGCTGGCTTCTCGCGTTCCCGTGGACCAGGATCTTACCGCCGGACATCCCGCGCCAGCTTCCCCGGTAGGCGGAGCCCGCGTGATCTCCGACGCATCCCTCGACCTCGATGAGGCCTCCGGTCATGTTCATCCCGGCCCAGGACCCGGCGTCACCTTTCACCAGGATCTCGCCTCCGGTCATCTCAGAGCCGAGGTGCATTCCTGCGGAGCCTTGAATCTCGATCCTGCCTTTTGTCATCCTCTGGCCGATCCTCTTCACCCTTGAGACGTCTCCCTCGATGAGAATCTCGACGGCTCCATCGCCGTCATCTGGCCCCTCCTCGTCCATGGCCTCGACCTCGAAGAACTCGGCTAGTGAGACCTCCCTCGGCCCCTGCCAGACCAAAAGCTCGCTCAGCTTCGCCTCCGACTTTCCGGCGAAGGAGTCTGGCGAGATCGATTCCGCCTCGATCATGATACCGATCTCGCCTTTGGGGGTGAGCTTGACTTTTTTGGTCAAAACCATCACCTCACCTCCTCGGGACCGTTGACGACGATCGGCTCCGGGTTTCTTAGGTGCTTGTCGGGGACCGGGTAGTTCGCTAGGCCAATGGTGTAGTACTTGAACCACTCCTTGACGTCGGCCATCATATCTCTCGCCAGCCCCTCGTCGACCTTCGGCTCGCAGTAGTACCTTCTTGCCTCGGGGACGGCGACGACCTCGCCCCGCCGGGCGACGACCTGCCCGTCCTTTATGGTGCACTCGGCCCGGCTAAAGGCCCTGATCATCTTCTCGACGTCGTCGGGGTTGAACCTCTCTGGGTCGATCTCGTAGATGGCGACGTCGCCGTCGGCCCCGGCCCCCAGGTGGCCCTTCCGATGAGCCATCCCGATCGTCCTCGCAGTGTTCGCCCTGGTGAGGATCGCTATCTCAAAGAGGCTCATCTCCCTCTCGACCCCGCCAAGGCTTGACCGATCGTACCCCCACTTGTGGCACTCGGCGGCCGTCTCGGCCCAATCGACGCCCATCTTCGGGTTGGGGCTGACGTCTGCTGGAACGGCCAATGAGTCTTTAGTGATCTCCGCGTTTCCGGGGTGGCCGAGGTTGTTTGCGTGAAGGTGGAGGGAGATTGGCATCCCCAAAATCTCGTTCACCTCGGCCAGGCCGTGGATAACCTCTCTAGCCGTAACATCGAAGTGGATGTTCGGCTCGTCCAGCGAATGTACGTTTTTGCCCCAGCCCCAGTTCTCGACCCCGGCGGGGTTGACGCACTTGATCCCGTAGGCCTTGTGGGTCTTCATCATCCAGGCGACGTAGGCTGCGGCCTTCTCGATCTCGCCCTGGTGGAGGTAGCGCATCAAAAACCAGTTGTTTCCAAGGACGAGGTAGGCCCCCATGTCGAGCATCGGAGTCGACCTCATCTCCTCGTGGGTGTGACGGGCTTCGAGGGGAGGCATCGCCGCCTCAAAGACGGTGGTGTAGCCCATCACCGAGTAGTCGTAGCCCTGCTTGTAGACGGAAGGAACTGTGTAGCCGGAGCCACTGTGGGTGATCTTTGTCCTCTGCCGCACGGAGCCGATGTGGTCCTCGGGACGCATCAGCCGACCGGCGTTCACCTTCGCTCCTGCCACGTGGGCGTGAGAGTCGACGGCCCCCGGCATCACGGTCTTGCCCCTGGCGTCGATCACCTCGGCCCGTTTCAGATCGGCGCCGGAGAGGTCTCTTACCACCTTTCCGTCCTTTATGAAGACATCCATCACCTCGCCGTCGATCCCGTTCAGGGGATCGAAGACGGACCCGTTCTTGATGACCATAGTCGGCATCAGACAACCTCCCTTTTCTCAAGCCCCTTCTTCTTCATCTCCGGGAGGATCGCCGTCTTCTCGACGGTGATCGCTCCAACGGGACAGGCGACAGAGCAGGCACCGCAAAAGATGCAGGCATCAATCCTATGGGTCACCTTCTCGACGATCTCGCCGGGACCCTAATCCTGGTTGAAGAGGGCGTTGCAGGGGCAGGTGTCAACGCAGGTCCTGCAGGCTTGGCAGACCTGTTCGTCTCGGAAGAAGGTGCCAGAGAAGGGCTTATTCACGGTGATGGCGTCGACGGGGCAGACCGCCTCGCACCAGCCGCAGTGGACGCAAGCCTCCTGGTCGACGACCGTCTTTCCCTCGATTCTGAGGCTTCCATCCTGGGCGAGCTCTCGGTCCTGGACGGCGATGCAGCCCTGAGGGCAGACATCGGCGCAGAGGCCGCAGTGAACGCAGCTCTCGTCAATGAGCGTCGGCCCGATCGCCCTGTGGAGATAAGACTCGCCTTCTTCCTTCTCCTCCGACCCCTCCTTTGCCTCACCTTTTGTCCCCTCTTTCCCCTCCTTTCGAACGGCCAGGGCACCCGTGGGACAGGCCTTCGCACACATTCCGCAGAAGACGCACGCTTCGGCCCTCTTTTCGATGAAGTCCTTGTCTATCAGCCCTCTTGCCACAGCGCCCACCGAGCCTATAACAAGCTCTCCCTTGGGGCAGGCGGCAACGCAGGTCGCACACCCGATGCACTTTTCTGGAAAATACAAGTGCGACTTATCCTCCCTAAGCTCCAGAAGTACCTCTCTCATCAAATCCCCGTCAAATCGATCTATCAGCTCGGTCTCTCAAGCGCAAAGCCTCTGGCAGAGCCTCTCGTATCCCCAGGGGGCAAGCCACAGACGAGAGGCGGTTTTGGCAGCCCCTCCAAGCAAAGGACCTTCCAGGCCTTTATTTTGGGGTCAGAAGGTTTAAGAAGGTTTTCAGGAGCGCTAACTTAAATGCATTGATGTTAGCACTTCCAGTTTCGGGAACGTCTAAATCGATGAGTCTCAAAATTGGAGTCGTCGAGGAGGGATCTCATGAAGCGTTTCAAGATGTTGATCGACGGAAAGGTCAAAGAATCGGCCTCCGGAAAGGCGGCCGTGATCAAAAACCCTGCAAACCAGGAGCCTGTGGCCGAGGTATCTCTGGGATGGCGCGAGGAGGCGGCCCTGGCCCTCAAAGCTGCAGAGAGGGCCTTTCCCGGATGGGCCAGAACCGATCCCCAAAATAGGGGAGACCTCCTCCACCGGGGGGCGGACCTGGTCCGAAACAGGAGCGAAGAGATCGCCCGACTTCTGACGATGGAGCAGGGTAAGCCCCTGAGGTACGCGAGAAGAGAGGTCGAAGGTTCGGCGGAGGCCCTGGACTACTACGCCGAAGAGGGGAAGAGGAACTTCGGCGAGATTGTCCCTTCAGCGAGCGAAAGGAGCAGAAGCCTCGTCATAAGGCAGCCTCTGGGCGCGGCCGCCGTCATATCCCCCTGGAACTATCCCGTGGACCTTCTCGCCTGGAAGGTGGCGCCGGCCCTCGCCGCGGGCTGCACCGTCGTCGCCAAGCCCTCAAGCAAGGCGCCTCTTGCCGCCACCGCTTTCGTTATGGCCGTTTACGAGGGGGGCCTCCCACCGGGCGTCCTGAACCTCGTCCACGGTTCCGGCCGGGATGTCGGAAGAGCGCTTGTGGAAAGCCCCATCTCCCGGAAGGTCTCCTTCACGGGAGAGACGGCTACGGGAAAGGAGATTATGGAGAAGGCCTCCCGGCACGTCAAGCGGCTCTCCCTGGAGCTCGGGGGCCATTCGCCCGCAATCATCTGTGAGGACGCCAAAATCGATGAGGCTGCGGAGTCCTGCCTCCAGAGGGCCTTCTCGAACATGGGCCAGATCTGCATCAGCGTCAATCGGATCTACGTCCACGAAGCCGTCGCCGAGGAGTTCGCCGACGAGCTTGTGAAAAAGACCGAGCGTCTCCGAATCGGTGACGGCCTCGATCCCGAGGTTGACCTGGGACCCATGTTCAGCGAGGCCCAGCGGCAGAAGACGAGAGATCACATCGCAGACGCCACCGACAAGGGAGCAACCGTCCTCTGGGGCGGCCGCGAGCCCGAGGGCGAAAAGTTTCGCCGGGGATTCTTCTTCATGCCGACGGTCCTCGACCGGATGGACCACTCCATGAGGATGATGAGAGAGGAGACCTTCGGGCCGGTGGCTCCGATGATGAGGTTTTCGACCAATGAGGTGGCCCTGAGGCTTGCAAACGACTCACGGTACGGTCTTGCAGCCTACGTCTTCACCGAAGACATGACGACGGCGCTCTGGTTTGCAGAACGGCTTGAGGCCGGAAGCGTCGGGATCAATTTGAACAACGTAATCCAGCCTCAGGCCCCCTTCGGCGGGTGGAAGGAGAGCGGCCTCGGGCGGGAGCGGTCCCGGGCCGCCCTGGAGGATTACATGGAGACGAAGCACATCCGGATTGGGCTGAGGGATGGGTTCTGACGACCTCGACATTTAGTTGAGGGGAAAGGAATCGTCGAAGCGGTCATACAAAATCAGCTTGCAGGAAAGGCGCAACGTATTTAAACTCCGGGAAATAACTGAGAAAGCGCGACGATTCTGGCGATCAAGCCCCCTCCTCGGGAGGACCATCCAGCCAGAGGGATGGACCGAAGATTCTCGGAATTTCACGCAGCGAGGTGGTGCCCGAAAACCAGGGACCTGCGTGAAATGCCTCTAGCTATCGAAAATGACCTCATCAGACCGTCAACATTCCGCAAGAACTGCAGTAATTGACGACCTGCGTGAAAATCGACTTTTTTTCGATAGCATTAAAGGCCGAAAAATGGCCGCCCTATCCATGGCTGAAAAGTCGTGGCCCCATTGAAACATGGAGCACTCCCCTCTAAACATGCTCACCTACAAACTATCCATGGCTGAAAAGTCGTGGCCCCATTGAAACTTCCTGCGCGGGATTGAGGCTGAAGGCAGTCCTTCATGTGCCGGATGCGATCCATTCATCTCGATATCTGCGAAAGATACTTCCACTTTCTCGACTAATAGACATTGAAGTCAGACCCGCAGATTGAAGATCGAAATCGAAAATAAGTTGCTGACGGAAGTTGGGAGGGGTCAGAGGAGTGCAGATCGAAGACGTCAAGAAAGAGATCCTGAAAGATAATTATATAATGAGGATTTCGAAAAACCTAATCAATGGTTAAGTTTATATACTATTATTACTATACTTTAATCTATGAGAAACCTAACCTAAACTCTGGCCTGTACAATAACCATCTCTCCGATCGATTTTCCCTGCTAACGAATTTACCAAAGG
>JBFESM010000020.1:0-15907 GCA_041548445.1 Methanothrix sp.
AACTCAATTTTGAGTACCCAAAAAGGCCTAAGACATTGGCCCTTCTCGACTGGTTGCGCGAATCTCGCGCCCCTTTGCCAGACGGGCGAACTCCTCCAATACAAGCCGGCTATTTAAACGTTGTGGCTTGGGGTGGGGGGCAGGTAAAACGTCAAGTCCAGAATCTTCGCGTCGGTTATTAATACCAACAGAGAGATTCGACCAGGATCAAAGGGCGAAAATGCGAAATCAGAGGGGTTTTGGAGGTTTTTTATGAATTTCACTTTAACAGAGAAGATTTTGAGAGATCACCTCGTCGACGGGCATTACGAGCAAGGAAAGGAGATCGGAATAAGGATAGATCAGACCCTGACACAGGATGCGACGGGAACGATGGCCTACCTCCAGTTCGAGTCGATGAGCCTATCCAAGATCGAGACGGAGCTTTCGGTATCTTACGTGGACCACAACACCATCCAGGTGGGATTCGAGAACGCCGACGACCATCGATATCTCCAGACGATCGCAAGAAAGTACGGGATCCACTTCTCAAGACCCGGAAACGGCATCTGTCACCAGGTACACCTCGAGAGGTTCGGACGACCCGGAAAAACCCTCCTGGGGTCGGACAGCCACACTCCCACCTGCGGGGGCCTCGGCATGATAGCCATAGGAGCTGGGGGGCTCGACGTCGCCGTGGCCATTGGCGGTGGCGCTTACTACCTGACCTGCCCCAAAGTTATCAAAATCAATCTGGAGGGAAATCTCCCCGACTGGGTCACGGCCAAAGACGTGATCCTGAAGGTGCTGGACGAGCTGACCACCAAGGGGAACGTTGGGTGCGTCTGCGAGTACGGAGGCGAGGGCGTCAGCGCCCTTTCAGTCCCTGAGAGGGCCACCATAACCAACATGGGCGCGGAGACGGGAGTGACCACGTCCCTATTTCCCAGCGACGAGGAGACCCGAAAGTTCCTCGCGGCCCAGGAGAGGGAGAGCCAGTGGATCTCCCTGGAAGCCGACGAGAACGCCGAGTACGATCGCGTAATGGATATCGACCTCTCCGACCTGGAACCTCTGATGGCAGCACCCCACAGCCCCGGAAAGATCGTCCCGGTAAGCGACCTTGAGGGCACGGCAGTCGACCAGGTGATGATCGGGTCCTGCACCAACTCCTCGTACGTAGACCTGATGACCGTCGCAGAGATGCTGCGAGGACGCCGCCTGGTCCCCGGTGTCTCCCTGGGGGTGGCTCCGGGGTCCAGACAGGTGCTCCAGATGATCGCTGAGAACGGTGCCCTGAACGACATCCTCGCCTTTGGAACGAGGATCCTGGAGTCTGCCTGCGGCTTTTGCATAGGAAACAGCATGTCTCCCAAGACCGACTCGATCTCCATCAGGACCAGCAACCGGAACTTCAAGGGAAGATCGGGAACTCCAAGCGCCAACGTCTACCTGGCAAGCCCCGCGGTGGCAGCGGCGGCAGCCCTCAAGGGCGAGATCACTGACCCGAGAAACCTGGATATGGAGTTTCCAAAGGTCAGGATGCCGGAACGTTTCACCATCGACGACAGCATGATCATCCCGCCCCTGCCAGAAGGGGAGCGTGCGAAGATCTCGATCTATCGCGGCCCAAACATCGGAGCACCGCCTGCCAACGACCCCATGCCGGAGGACCTTAGAGGAAGGATCACCATCAAGGTGAATGACTACGTCACCACCGACCACATCATGCCCGCAGGCTCCCGCCTGAAGTACAGATCTAACGTGCCCAAATACTCAGAGTTCGTCTTCGAGCCCCTGGACCCTGAGTTCAGCAAAAGGGCGGCCGAGCAGAGGGACCAGGGCATCCACAACCTGATCGCGGCAGGGTTGAGCTACGGCCAAGGATCCTCGAGAGAGCACGCCGCCCTCTGTCCCATGTACCTGGGGGTCAAGGCGGTGATGGCGAAGTCGATAGAGCGGATCCATGCCGCAAACCTGGTCAACTTCGGGATCGTGCCCTTCACCTTCGTTGCGGAATCAGATTACGATTCCCTGAAAAGGGATGACAACGTGGAGATCCCCGGAGTCAGGAAGGCCATCGAAAGGGGCGACGAGGTGATCGAGGCCTTCGACAGAACTGCGGGAAAGAGGATCATGCTGAAGACAAAGCTGAGCAAGCGCCAGAGGGAGATGCTCATCGCTGGAGGGCTCCTTCCTTACACCGTCCGAAAAAAGATGTGAGAGGAGAAAATCGTCGGCCTGCGCCCTTCACAGGCCGAACTTATTTGTTATTTCCTGGGCCAGAAACTGCCTGTTCTTCTGCACCTGGTTTAAAGCAGTCTGGTTTCCCTTAGTGAAAGAGGAGCCTTCAACGGGCATCGGTGAGGTGTAACGCCAGGTGTTTCCCACGGCGAAATCGTATCTCGGGCTGGCAGCTCCAGCGGCCCTCGTCGCCCCATCGCCGAAGGATGACTCGGAGACGTTGAAGGGGAAGTTTGTCATCCAGAAGAACATAGTATTTTCGACGTCTACTATCGGTTCGGCCAGGATGGGTGCCATGGGGGTCCTGTCGGGGTTTGAGATGTAAGACGACCAGTACATCTCGGCGTAATCTTCGAACCGAGAGTCGTCCATCGAGCTCTTAACCGGGTTTTCTCCCATGAGGAACGAATCCTGGGTCGTGGTATAGCCGGCTGCCGCCACAGTGCCCACGAGGCACACTAGAATGATCATAGCTGCACATTTCAAGTTAGATCACCACCAATTTTCATCAAAATCGCGATGCGACACTCCCTGATCTGTACCAACCTATTTATGCCTTATCTGCAGTGAGATGAAACATGCCAGATTGCTTTGAAATTCTGAACAAAGATCTGGCAGGTCGGATCGGCAGGCTTCGCACGCCCCACGGCGTCGTTGAAACCCCTGCGCTGATGCCCGTGGTCAACCCTCACCTCAGGCTGATCGAACCTGCCGATCTGATGAGGATGGGTGCCGAGATCCTGATCACCAACAGCTACATCATAAACCAGGATCCGGAGCTCAAAGAGTTCGCCGCGAAAAAAGGCGTCCACCAGCTTCTGGGGTTCGAGGGGCCGATCATGACCGACTCGGGTGCTTTCCAGCTCTCGGTCTACGGCGACATCGAGGTTCAGCCCCTGGAGATCCTCGAGTTCCAAAGGTCGATAGGCTCCGACATCTGCGTCCCCCTGGACATACCGACGCCGCCGGACGTCCCCAGATCCAGGGCCGAATCGGAGCTTTCGGAGACAGAACGGAGGCTCTTCGAGGCTCGCGAGTTTTGGGACGATGACGGCCCGCTCCTGGCTGGACCGATCCAGGGATCGACCTATCCCGACCTCAGGTTTGGGGCGGCCCGAAGAATAAAAGAGATTGGGTTCGAAGTCTGCCCCATCGGGGCCGTCGTCCCCCTGATGGAGACCTACAGGTTCGATGACCTGGTGGATGTGGTCGCAGCCTCCAAGAAGGGTCTTGGTCCCGGCTCTCCGGTCCACCTATTCGGCGCGGGCCACCCCATGATGTTCGCCCTTGCCGCGGCGCTCGGCTGCGACCTCTTCGACTCTGCAGCCTACGCCCTCTACGCAAGGCAAGGCCGCTACCTCACCACGAGCGGAACCCTCCACCTCGAAGATCTGAAGTATCTGCCCTGCTGCTGCGAGGTCTGCAAAGACAGGTCGCCAGAGGATCTTGCAAAGGACCCGGAGAAGATCGAGCTTCTCGCCCGCCACAACCTCTTCGTCTCGCTGGCGGAGATCAAGCGGGTCAGACAGAGCATCTGGGAGGGAAGCCTCTGGGAACTGGTCGAAAGGAGGTCCAGGTCTCATCCGCGGATGCTGGACGGCCTGAGAGCTCTCGCATCTCACGCAGACTGGATCGAGGAGCTCGACCCCGCCTCGCGGTCGACCTGCTTTTACCTCGGTCCGGAGTCGGCGAAGAGGCCCGAGGTCGTAAGATACGGGTCGCGGATCGAGAGGATTGAGCTTGAGGGAAGAGTTCTGGTGGCAGACCTCGGCTTCGAGGAGGAGGGGTTCGACCACATCCTCTGGTTCAAGCCGCCCTTTGGCCCTTACCCGAAGGAGCTGGCCGAGACCGCGCCCCTCAACGCCGAAGTCCCGGCAGAGGCTGACGAGGCAGGGGTCGCTCAGGCTCTGGCGAACCTCAAGAGGCTTATGGAGGCAAACCCCGGAGCGACCTTTGATCTGAGGCTGAAGGACGTGCCTCAAGAAGGATCGGCCCTCGAAGAGGTGGGTGGAAGATGACCAGGCGCTTTGAGGTGACAACCCGCGACGGCCCTGCACGGCTCGGACGGCTCCGTCTCGAAGAGATGATCGAGACGCCCGCCATCATATCCAAAGACGAAATTCAATCCACGGGCCCGATCTGGGCCTTCTCATCCGTCGACGAAGCTCTGGAAAGGGGCTCGAAGCTGTCCGAAAATACCGGCAAGATCTTCATCGGCCCCCACGTCGCCGTCCCCCTTCACACCGAGCCACCCTTCGCAATTCCCATGATCCCAACGGAGGGCCCTTCCGGCGTCGTCGTCCACCCTCTAACGAGAGAGAAGCCGCCCGCGTCCGACGTCTACGTCATCGGGGCGGCAGGGTCTCTTCGAAACCCAAGGGAGCTGGTGGGCGCGATCACGAAGATCAGAAACGAAACCCCACCAGACTCGGCCCTCTACGCCCCGGCCCTCGCGACCCCAGCAAACCTCGCCCTTCTGATCTATCTCGGGGTTGACCTTGTCGACGGAACGAGAGTGGTCGTCGACGGACTTCTCGGCAAGTACCACCTTCGAGACGGGGTCTGGCCCCAGGAGGAGCTGAGAAGGCTGCCCTGCCGCTGTCCCCACTGCAGGGCCCAGGAGGAAATCGGCCCAGACCCAAAGCTGATCGCAGAGCACAACCTCTTGAAACTTGAGGAGGAACTCCTTCTCGCGCGGGAGATGATCCGAACCGGGACTATCCGCGAGTACGTGGAAAGGCAGGTCAGAGTGGCACCGGAGCAGACGGCTACACTCAGGCTCCTCGACCAGGAGCGTCAGTATCTCGAGAGAAGGACACCCACGCTGAGAAGGAACGTCATGTACGCGAACACCGCAGAGTCGCTTGGGAGGGTGGAGGTGACAAGGTTCGCCGAAAGGGTCCTGGAGAGGTACAAGGCACCGGAAAGCGACCTCCTCCTCCTATTGCCCTGCTCAGCGAGAAAGCCCTACTCGACCTCGAGGTCTCACAGGCTCTTCGCCATGGCCCTCGGCCAAAGCAGGAGGAGGCTTCACGAGCTGATCCTCACATCGCCCCTGGCTTTGGTGCCAAGGGAGCTCGAGGAGGTCTATCCAGCCGCTCACTACGATGTGCCCGTCACCGGAAGGTGGGACCTTGAGGAGAGAGACTGGATCCTGAAATGCCTCGACCGATACCTCGAGAGGAACGCTTACCCCAGGATCGTCGCCCACCTGGAAGGGGAGCTTCGGGAGATGGTGGAGGATCACGGGATCGACGCCGTCTACACCGGTGGCGGGACAGACGGGGAGGCCTTAAAAAGGCTGAAGGAAGCGGTCATCGATGCGACCCGAGACGCGAGGAGCCTGGAAGGGCACCAGATGCAAAGGTTCAGGGCCCTTTCAGACTACCACTTCGGTCGAGGCGCAAGCGGTGCGCTCCTCGATGGCGATGTGAGGGTCAAGGGAAGAGAGCTTCAGTCTGCCGAGAGAAAGGCCCTCGCCGCCCTCACCCCCAACGGCACCATCGCCCTCAGCCTGGAGGGCGCAAGGAAGCTGGTGCCGCGGGGCAGGTACATAGTCGAGATCGGCGACTTCCTGCCGAGAGGCGACGTCCTCGCCCCCGGCGTGGCCGGAGCCGACGATCAGATCAGGCCCGGCGACGAGGTGATCGTGAGGGGCATAGCCGCCTTCGGCGTGGGCAAAGCGAGGATGAGCGGCTGGGAGATGGTCGAGTCCACCAGGGGGATCGCCGTCGAGCTGAGGCACGTCGAGAAGGTCTGAGGAGAGGGAAAAAATGAAGGAGCTGACCGACGCCCAGAAGGCGGAGTACTTCCGCAAGAGCTACACCTCGGTGGACGGCCTCTGGTTCATGAAGGTCGAGGAGCTCTTCGACTTTGAAGAGGCGCTAAAGATCGATCGCCAGGTCTGGTCGATCTTCCCCAAGATCCAGGCCCGGACTCTGAGGGCGATGCTGGGCGCCGAGAAGGGGGTCGCGGGCTTAGCTCAATGCCTAGCCGCCAAGCACTCCATGGAAGGTTTCGGGTTCGAGGTCGAAGCCGAGACTGGAGGGGACAGCAGCAGCCTGAGAATGATCATATCAAAATGCCCATGGCGCGAGCTGATGATCAAGTCCGGGAGGGTGGCCCTCTCCGAAAGGGTGGGCTCTGCCATCTGCAACGCCGAGTACGGTACCTGGGCCTCGGAGTTCGGCGACGATGAGTTGAGGATATCCTTCTGCATCGAGTCGCAGATCTGCAAGGGCGACGAGGTCTGTGTCCTGCGGTTCGAGGAATCGAAGGCGCCGTAAATATCCGATTCTGAAGGCTGAAGAATTAGGGCTGAAGGGAGAGGGGCAGGGCCGGAAGTAGGCATATTTCGGGCAGAGGGAGATATGAGATCTGTCCATCATATCTTTGGGATATTGACCCTCGCGATTGCCCCTCTCGGAAATCAATAGTAACGATTAAACATTATAAATTTAACGATTCAAACTTTTTTCTGCCCAGTTTTGGAAGTCGCGGGAATACGCCGTCATCGACATCTGGACCCTCCTGAGGGCTGAAGAACTCAAGGCCTAGGAACTTGACTTGGGAGAAAATCGCGGCGAAGGTCGCGAGGGTGTCGGGGAAGCCGCCGGGGTTGGCGGAGTTCGTTTGCGAGTTCCGGAGGGAAAAGGCTCGGGAAGCGGTCAAGGCGAAAGCCGAAAGGTTGAATTGAGGACCATGGCGCAAAACTTGGCGACACAGCCAGGTTTCCCACCCGACCTGCTGTCGGTGGCCGCTTCTCTCGAGATATTTTAAATGGAGTTTTCCCAGCCTTGACCCATGTCGACCAGTGGCCTCACTTCCTCGACTTCGAGCGTGACCGCCGCGTACAACATCTTCGCCGCCGCTTCACCGACAGATTCGGAGCCCGCCGCTTCGCCGATTAATTTGGAACTTTGGACCCTTATCGTGTCGAGCAGTTCTCCAGAGGTCTCGTAATCTTTCATCCTCAGGTATACCCGGATCCCTTTCCAGTCGATGATCCCCTTTCCGGGCTCCATGATCATGTATACGGCATGAGGGTTTTCCTGGAGATTGGCGAAGGTGCGATTCAGACCGAGGGCTATTATGACGGTCTTCTCATCGACCATTCGAGGGGAGCCCATGAGCGCAACATCGACCTTTCCGTCCTTGCTCGACGTGCTCAGGGTGCCGATCCTCGGCTGTTTGTTGAAGTATTCCATCAAATTCGCTGGCATAATGAACCTCCTTTTCTGAAATTTTGGTTTTCCGAAGATATGTCTTTAGTGGTAACTCAAATCTGATTTTCCGGAGTAATATAGGCGGTTCAGTCTACACCCCATTGAGGCAAAGGAGTATATGTCATATCATATGTCGACGTCGCCGCTCTGTCTTGGGCTCTGTCTTGGCCACTGATTGTAGCCGATATTCGGATCGTTCGATCGAATAGCGCGAATGAACTCCACCTCCTTGGCACTCACCGCGCTGTCAGATGCCGTTTCCGATTCCCAAAGAATCTCTTTTCGAATGGAGAAGTCGCGTTCTTGAGCTCTGCCCAAGACCCGACTACAACCTCCAAGACGTTGCTCGTCTCGCTTTGGCCAGCGAAAAAGGAGCGAGAGGTAAACTGAACTTCCGGTCGGGAGAGCGATCACGACGAACTCTCACGGAATGGCCAGCCTTGCCAGAGGACGGCTGTCCACGTTATCCCCTCGAAGAATATTATATGAAGCATTGAAGACGCCGTCGAGGCCAAAGTCCTCGCTCCTGCCCGATCCGTAGCGGTTCCCCCTCTATCCGTCGTCCCACTGATTGTACCCTTCGTCCCTCGCGGCCTCGCCGTAGGATGAGAGATCGTTTCCATAGATGGCGTTGCCGCTGGAGGACATATCGACCATCAGGCCGAAAATTTCAGAGATAAAATTAAAAAAATGGTGAGTAAACTTACTGCTGGAGCTTGGCCGCGCTGACCTTTTTGATTGGCTGGTCGATCCCAAGATCGGCCCCCTCAGCCAGGACGATGGCAAAGATCCACTCGCTCAGCTCCGGACAATGTTCAGGCACGCATTCGCTTATGCAGCCCGCACAGGGCTCGAATATCTCTCCCGTAAGAAGCTGCCTGAAGCGGCCAGAGGATGACGGGATCCCAACGTACCGCAACCGATATGTTCTCACTCCACCAGCTGACTCAGGCTCCCTGGTGATGAGATCCTCTTTCAAGAGCTTCGACACTATGCGAGAGCATTTGCGAGAATCGATATCCAAACATTTCCACAGGTCGCTCTGCAGAACCCCGTCCTCACACGATTTGATGTACTCCAGCGCTTCCTCATACATCTGGACACCCGGACACTCACTCAACCGGACTTATGAGGATTATGTTGTTCCCACGGAGTATCACTGAACCCAGCGATCGCGCCCTCTCACCATCTACGATCTCCACCGTCTCCAGCAGGTGAAGGTTTAGATAGTCGTCCACGCTGTTGAGGGTTCCCTCCAGAACGTGATGTTCTGACCCCTTCATCTCCACCTTGATCTTGGACCCGATCAACGTTTGAACTTTCTTAGTTGGAAACACAAGTTTTGCCTCTCGCTCATTTATTGTCAGCATTCAACCGTCGGCGATGAACCGACTTTTCAGAGATGATCCACCAAATTGAGCAGAACCGTATAAATACGTCGGGCGTAAAATGGAGGCGATCAAAAGTGCGCGCACTATACCGCCACTACTTCCTTTATGCCGTCCACGTTCTTTTTCAGCTCTCTTTCTACAAAATTCTTGAGAGTCATCTGAGAAAAGGGGCAGCCAGCACAGCTTCCGGTTAGTTTCACCGAGACCACCCCATCATCGGCGATGTCGACCAGCTCAATATCGCCGCCTTCCATCCTCAGAGCGTTCCTGATGACCTCGAGCACAGATTCCACATCTCGTCTCAAATTCGGCATGGATGCTTAATCTCCTCTGACCTTCATAACCGTTACCTTTTGCCCCATTATCGTATACCTTATTCCTTTTAAAGCTTGTTCTAGGCCCTTGACTATAGGCTCGCAATCCCCGTCTATCACCGTGTTGACCAGAACTCCAGGCTCTGCATGATGTCTGACCGCCTCGATGGTCATCTCCGGGTCCTCCTTCAGCCGGAAATTTTTCCAGGCTTTGGGAGACATCCCCTTGTACTCATAGAGATAAAATCCCGTTATCCCCAGTTCAGTGAGTGTGTTTATCACGCGACCCAAATGCTCGTGATCGACAAATATCTTGACCATTGTCTTCATAAAATCCCGTTGTAATATCTCGACATGGGACTTTAAATAACTTCGCACCTGGTCAGGGTCCAGATACGCTTTTATCCGGTCAGATAGTTTAATTCACCGATCGATATGGGCTCTGGTAAGGACATCCGAGACGTGCTCCAGGAAGCAGGAATATCCATCAACGACGTGGTCAATGCAGCCCTGGAGCTTTACGTGCCGCATCCTGGTGTGGAGACGAGGAATAAGGCCGAAGAGGTCTTCAATAGAGAGCTCGACATCGCCCTCTCCGACCCAAACCTCTGTCTTCTGATTTACGCAGGGGTTCTCCTGGAAGAAGAGGGGAAGAGAGGAAACCTTCCCAACATGAATAGCTCCGATTACGAGAAGGATTTAACCTACCTCATAGCCGACGAGGTCCTGGGCATGAGCATAGCCAAGTACGTTGGGGGGTACAAGGGCACCTTCGATTACGTCAGGTACGATAAGGCCAAACCGGGGATATTGGGGAAGCTCGGGCCCTTCATGGACGACGTCATCGCGGGGCTTATCGGCGGAGTTTCCGCGAACATGTACACCAGGGCGGTGTTCGACTGAAAGACCTTCTTCTCGCCCTCAAGTCGGGCTTTGGCTTTCTCACCACGATACCCGTAGGGATATCGATGGAGGGTATAGAGGCCCTGATGAGGCACATCTACCTCTTCCCCCTGGTGGGGGCCGCCCTTGGCCTGATCTATGCCGTCGTAGCTCTGGCCTTGACCGAGATCGCGCCACCGGGGATCGTGGCGGCCCTCGTCCTGGCGGTGATCTACAAGCTCTGCGGTATCAACCACGCCGACGGCCTCGCCGACTTCGGGGACGGGGTTACGGCACACACCACCATAGAGAAGAAGATCAGCGCCATGAAGGACGTCTACATAGGAACCGGGGGCGTCGTCTTCGTGACGGTGACGATCCTTGCGGTCTATGCCTCCATCGCCACCATACCCCGAGGGGCCCTTCCCATCACCCTGGTGGTGGCCGAGGTGGCGGCAAAACAGTCGATGATAGCCTTCGCCGCCTTTTCCGCCCCCCTCCACAAGGGCTTTGGCCAGATAGCCATCGAGAACACCAAGAGGTCCGACTTTCTGGTGGGCCTCGTCATAGCAGCCCTGATCTGCGGAGGCCTCATGGGCCTTCTAGGCGTCGCAGTCCTCCTCATCGCCCAGATCTCGGCCCTCTACATGGTCGTCGTCTCCAAGAGAAACTTCGGTGGCGCCACAGGAGACGGCCTCGGAGCCACCAACGAGGTGGCAAGATGCGTCGCTCTCGTCTCCGCCGCGATATTGATAACCAACGCACTCGAATGGGAGGTTCTCTTCTGGACGCCGTGGTGATGGCGGGCGGCCTTGGAACCAGGCTCAAGATGGGGGAGAAGCCGATGGTCCAGCTTCTCGGTCAGCCCCTCATCGACCGCGTCGTCCGCGCCCTTCAGGATAGCCTCGTCGAGAGGGTCCTGGTGGCGGCCACCGCGAGCGTCCCCGAGACGAGACGGTGGGCCGAAGGGAAGGGAATTGAGGTGGTGGAGACGCCGGGCGAGGGGTACGTTCCCGACATGGTATTCGCCGTCGAAGAGGCAAAGATAGATGAGCCCGTCCTGATCGTGATGGCGGACCTGCCCCTATTGAGAGGAGATATCGTAAACGAGATCATCGAGGTCTACGAGAAGGTCCCTGAGCCCGCCCTCTCGGTCCACGCGCCCCTGGAGATATACCGGCGGATCGGAGGAAAGCCCGACGCCCTCTTCAACTACCGGGGGCGGTTCATAGTGCCCTCGGGGGTGAACGTCCTTTTGGGCTCCAAGATAAGGTTCGAACAGGAGGACTACCACCTGATACTCGATAGGGTGGAGCTGGCGGTGAACGTAAACTCCCCGAGGGATCTAGCGATATGCGAGTCGATCCTCCGGGGAGATTTGAAGATTTGAGTTTGGGGATGAAGAGATGGATTACATTACGATAGATGACGAGAAATACTCGGTCGAAGACCTGGAGACTCTCACAGGAGAGGCTAGACCTTCCGAACCTAAGGGGTACGTCCTCCTACTGGCGAGGGTGCTCAAAGATCCCCTCAGCCTGCCCGGAATGCTGAAGGAGATATGCTCCCTCAAGCTGAACGATGAGGAGAGACGGGACCTTCGGATGGCCCTGATCAGGGTCCAGATAGAGAGCGACCTGAAGATGAACGAGGACATCCAGAGGTATCAGCAAAGAAGGTACGTATCCCAGGTGATCGAGATACTCCTCTTCAAAGATCTGCTTCTCGCATCAGGAGAGCCAGAAGAGATGGAGTAAAAGGCTCGCCAGAGATCTGATTAGATCCGATTAAAAACCGAACCCTTATAAAATAGAGAGAAAAGGTGTGCCCCTCAGGGGACACACTCTATCGCTTTTACTTCTTTGGTGGCCACTGCTTTTCCATCCAGCCGGGGATACGTCCCGAGTCCTCGGGACCTACCAGGGCCTTGACCTCGTACTTGTAGAGGTCGTCCAGCTCGCCGCTGAACTTGGCAGCCATTCCGGGTAGAATGAAAGACTTGTGGCTGGTCTTCGAAAAGTCGACTTCGGCCTCTGTGAAAGCATCCTTGATCTTGCTGGGGGTCAGCTGGCCGCCAGCGACAGATGCCTGGACACCGATGCCGTCGGTGTTCACCGCCAAGAGGTAGCAGTCGATGTCGTTGGAACCGAGGTCAGACTCCACCGTGTAGTAGGTCAGGGCGAAGTTGGTGGTGAGGAAGATCGGCGAGTCCTCGTTTGGTTTGCCCACCTTGTTGAGGCCCGGTTTGACCTGGACAGGGGTTCTGGGGTCGGTGTAGATGTTGAACCTCATGTGCATGTCGGGCATGACGCTGTGAGGCTCGATCGAGTGTCTGACCATTATGTCCGCGCCACGGCAGACGAAAGCCGCGGAAATGACGCTCTCCCAGTAGGCACCCCTGACAGGGTCGTCGGCAGTCATCCAGGCGTTGATCGGCAGAGCCATGACAGGATAGCTGAAGTCCTTCTGGCCCTCCTCGACGGCGGCTCTCCGGAGCTTTATGAAGTTCTGGAGGGTCTCTTGCAGCTTCTCACCGTTGGGGGCGGTTCCGGGGTCGAGAACCAGATCATTGATTCCCATCTCCTTGAAGGTGAGGGCCATGCTCACCAGACCGTCGAGGTCAAAGGGAGCGCTTAAGGTCACAGGTACCTTGTAATCGTAGGCGAGCTGCGCGACCTCCTTCCAGTTCTCCTTGTTGGCGGCGTAGATGAGTGGTCTCTTCTCGGCACAGATCTCGAGGCCTGCCTTCAGGACCTTGGGGTCGAAAGAGCAGAGGATCAGAGGCTTGTCGGTGTTCTCAACTACCTTCTTGACACACTTGGCGAACTTGTCAGCGTCACCAGTGACGGACCTGACAGCCACCATCTCGACCTCTTCCCAGTTGCCGATGTAGAACTTCTTCCAGGTGTCGATCAGCTTGACCCTCTCGACGAGGTCTGCCTCGTTCATGGAGTCGGTGACGTCGTAGGCGAATGGCGGCTTGTTGAAGAAAGTCATCTGATGGCGGTACATCACGTCCTCGCCACCGACCTTCACCTGTTTGTCACCGGTTCCAATGTAGACGAGGGCAACCTCGGGAGCGACGATGTCCCTGAGCTGGGCCAGCTTCTTGGCGTACTTCTTCTGTTTCTTCTCGTCGATGAGGGGCTTGCACTCCTCTACAGTTCTCTCTCTGTTGATCAGACCTGCTGCAAAGGCCATACAGGTCTGCTCACCGCAATCGCCGCAGTTGGTCTGAGGCAGGAACTTGTACAGGTTAAGTGGGCTAGTTTCCTTCAAGGCTATCACACCTCCGTTGTGATCCAGTTGGCGGTGTCAGGTGTCTCCGCCTTGATCAGGCCCATCAGAGACTGGGTGATCTCCTGCAGGTAGGCGACCGCTATTGGGTTCATCATCATGAAGATGTCGACACCGGCCATGGCCAGCGAGAACCCGGTGAGAATCTCCCAGATCGGACCCCTCAGCATCCTGTCGCCCCAGTCGGAGTCGTCCTTGTTGGGTGACCGGACCATCCAAGCCTCTCTGACTCCCCAGGCGTTGGTGGTACCCGAGGACATCGGGAAGTTCAGCTCCTGGTCGCCCTTCAGGCCGCCGAGCCTGATCCGCTCCATGTTGGAGTAGGCGAAGTCCATACCGTAAGCGAGGGCCGCAGTGGTCGGGTCCATCACGATGGACTCTCTGGGCACGCCTGCAACCTTCATCAGCTTCCTGTCAAGCTCCTTCTGGGCGTTGATCTCGAGCTGAGTCCAGGCGAGACATACGTTGTCTGTTGCAACGCAGGCCTTTCCTATGGCCTCCCAGTCCAGGTTCAGGCTGGCGCTGGCGATGAGGGCGCGCTCGCCCTGAGCCACCTCACAAGCCTTGGACAGGACCTCTACGTCCTTCTCGGGGTTGCCGCTGCCTCCGATAACGATCGGGACGTCAACGGCCTGGAGGACGTCCTCCACAACCTTCACAGCTTCCTTGGCGGAGGTGTCCTTGATCAGGGGGTCGGTGCTGATCAGGTGAGTCGTCACGAGGTCTGCGCCAAACTCCTTGACCGCCTTCTTGGCCCAGTCGGCAGGATCGCTCATGACGTCCTCGTAGTGCATCTTGACGGCTTTTGCCATGCCGATCGGCATGTCGAAGACGTCGATGGTGACGACGGGCCTGTTGGGCATTGCAGCGTCGTAGAAGAAGGGCATCGCCTTCTCGCCGCCGATCTTGATCACTTTACCTCTGGAACCGCCCTCGGACTTGGTGGCTCCGAGCTGGACCTCCTGGATCTGAGTCTTCCATGTCTTGTCGGTGCCCACCTGGAACTTGGCGCTCTTGAGAGTGTCAGGTATCTTGAAGGCCGGAATTGCAGCTGCAGCCTTGGCCAGCTCTTCGGGTGCGGGCGATACTGCCTGAGCCACCGCAACCGGCTGAAGTAGGCTGTCCACAGGATAGCCGAAGGCTTTGGCCATGTTGACCATCTGGACCGCAACCTTTGCAACCTCTTCGCCAAAGTAGTAGGCGAAGAGAGGTCCAACGCCGCCAGCTCCAGCGTCGATCTCCAGTTCGATGTCTCCCTCGATGGTGATCCCCTCGAGGGACTTTACGTCCATTTCCGCCAATTTCTTATTTAAGTCGGATATGCTTAGTTTCTCTCCCATATTGATCTCCCCTCATAGACCGATCTCTTTGATTATGCGCTCCTCCACTTCCACGACTGCAGGAGAGTCGTCTGGTAGGTCGACCAACGGGTCACCGACCAGATCGAGCCGAGCGACATTCTCGTCATAGGGAATCATGCCGATAACCTTCAGACCTAGACCGCTCGCAACCTTGAGGATCTGATCTTTGCTCAGATCGTGAACCTTGTTTGCTATGACGTAGAGGTTCCCGTACTTCAGATTGAGCTCGTCAGCGAGCTGTCTGATCGTCTCTGCGGTCTTGAGCCCTCTTCGAGACTCGTCAGTGACAACAATGAGCGAATCCACTTCAGAGATGGTCTTGCGGCTCAGATGTTCAAGTCCCGCCGGAGAATCCACGAGGACCAAATCGTAGTCGTTGATGGTCTCGTCCATGATTCCCTTCAGCAAAGAATTGAGAAAACAGTAACATCCAGACCCTTCCGACCGGCCCATCACCAAAAGATCGTATCCGTCCTTCTCCAGAAGCGCCTCGAAGATCTTCGCTGCGAAAAGCTGCTTCTTGTCGTAATCTGGCGGCAACGAGATCCGAGAATCTTGAATCTCCTCTCTTATGTCCCCAACGGTCATCTCCACATCATCCCCCAGCGCGTCTGCGAGGTTTGCGTCAGGGTCGGCGTCTATGGCCAGTATGGTGGATTTCTCGCCTCTCTTGAGGAGAGAACGGATGATCACCGCGGTGACCGCGGTCTTGCCGGTGCCGCCTTTTCCGGTTATCGCTATAACTTTCCCCACGGTACTAGCCTTCTACTTGCCTTTTGCGCTCTTTGGCTTTATGACGACTTCCTTGATGGAGATGTTGGCGCCTTTAAGCTCCAGGACCATGCCGCCAGACCCACCTGCAGGCATCGCAAAGGCGGGTGCTGCTCCTGCAGCCGGTGCTGCTCCTGCGGCCGGTGCCGCTGCCTCGGGCGCCTTCTTCTTCAACTTAAGCGATAATTTTTTGCCAGCCATAATAATATCTCCCTCTCGATTTCTCCCTAATCCTCTTTGAAACCAACCGTCACGCCGGAGGCGTGACGATCGGGACAAACCCTCTCACTTAAGATATAGGAGGGAAAAGGTGAGAGCTCTACTTTGCGAGCGTCACCTTTTCGATTGTAACCTTTGCGTCCTTGAGGACCAGCTTGATCCCGCCAGACCCGCCAGCAGACATTGCGAACGCAGGCGCTCCTGCCGCCGGTGCCGCTCCTGCG